>NZ_CP017715.1:3900000-4121005 GCF_001854125.1 Marinobacter salinus | reverse complement strand
AGCGTTCGACGAGCAAGGTGTAGAAATTCCCTTTCCTCATCGCACACTTTACATGGGCGACGACAGCAAACCATTCGACATCAGAACCTCGCAACAATAACTCGACTCAAAACAAGCTTGAAAAATACCGGTTATGTGGCCAAAGTAGAAGTAATCGATTACTTTCTTTTATGAGAGACGGACGGCCACCACATTGGGACCCACCAGACGCACCTACCAAAGTACCGAACAGCGCCAGTCCGAAACTGTCCAGGCGGTGGTGCACCTGTGTGCGGAGCAAGACCCCTCCACCCTCACCACCGCCCGTATCGCCAATGCGGTGGGGCTGTCCCAGGGCGCCCTATTCAAGCACTTCCCCAACAAGAACAGCTTATGGGAATCGGTGGCAGCCTGGGTATCCGAGCAGCTCACCCAGCGGGTTTTCAGTGCTGCAGATCAACATGAGCACGCAGACCAGGCCCTCGAAGCCATGTTTCTGGCCCATATCGGCTTCATTGCCCGCCACCCGGGTATTCCGCGGCTGATGCTGGGAGAACTACAGAAGCCGGGTAACAGCGCGGCCAAACGCATGGTTAGCCAGACCCTGGCCAACTACCGCCAGAAAGTCATTTCTCTGCTCAACCTCGGTATTGAGCAGCAACGCATTACCCCCGCCATCGACACTGAGGCCGCCGCAGTGCTCTATCTGGGGGCCATTCAGGGGTTAGTGGTTCAGGGCATGATAGGCGGTGATATTCAAAGTCTTGAAACGGCAGCACCGCGAATCTTCAGACTTTTCAGGGCCAGCTTTCAGGAGATCCCCGATGCACCGCAAGCATAAACTCATCCTTACCCTGACGCTGATCGCCGGCACTGCCTTCGTGGTGATGATGATCAAACTGAAACTACCACCGGAGCGTGCATCTGAGCAGGTCGCAGCAACAACGGCCAGAATCCTTGAAGTCACTCCCCTCACCGTTCGCACCCAGGCCGATGGCTATGGCCAGGTGTTACCGGCCCGAAGCTGGAAGGCGGTGGCCAATGTGGGTGGCCGTATTACCTGGAAACATCCGGATCTGGAAAGCGGCAACCTGATTTCCGAAGGCACCCGCTTGCTTCAAATCGACCCGACCCGCTACGAACTGGCGGAGGCTTCCGCCAGGGCCGATATTGCGGGCCTTGAGGCAGAGCGTCGGCAACTAGACCAGGAAGAGCAGAACACCCGGGAGCTGCTGGATCTGGAAAACCGACGCCTGGCCTTAGCCCAGCGGGAGCTGCAGCGGGCAAAAACCCTGGCTGACAGTGGCTCGCTTTCCCAGACCCGCCTGGATGAACAGCAGCGGGCCACCCTGCAGCAACAGCAGGCGGTGCAGTCCCTGAAAAACCAGCTCAACTTGATCCCTGTGCGTAAAGAAACCGTGAATGCCCGCCTGGCCCGAAGTGAATCGGCACTTGTCGGTGCGCGGGAAGACCTTGAGGACACCCGGTTCGAAGCCCCCTGGGACCTGCGGGTCCACCAGTCCAACATCGAAACCGGACAACAAGTGAGCCCCGGCCAGGCCCTGTTTGTAGCAGATGACATCACTGCGGCAGAAGCCACCGTGCAGCTTGAAATGTCCGAGCTTCGCAATGTGCTGTCCCAGTTCCCGAGCGCGCCTGATCCGGGAAGCATGGGCGAGGCACATCAGGGCTTTACCGACTTCCACCAGCAACTGCCGCTGGATTTGCTGACCGTGCGGGTACACCCGACTGGCGCGCCCGACAGCCACTGGACCGGCAAGCTGACCAGGGTTACCGGCAGCCTTGATCCGGCCACTCGCACCATCCAGGCGGTGATTACGGTGGAGGAGCCCTACCGCGATGCCAATCCGCCCGCCCGACCACCGCTGGTGCGAAACATGTTTGTGCGAGCGACCATCACGGCACCAACCCCCGAGCCGGTACTGGTGGTGCCGGCCAGCGCCATTCATCAGGGCGAGGTGTATCTGGCCGATGGCAATGACCGTCTGCAACGCCAGCCGGTCAGTCTGGCTTGGCAACAGCGGGAGCTTGCAGTAGTCAGTGGCGGGCTGAAACCGGGCGACCAGCTGATTCTGGACGACCTGATTCCCGCGATTGAAGGCACGCTCCTAAGCCCTCGCCCCGATGAGAAAACCCGTCAATGGCTGCATAAAATGGCCGCGGGAGAGAAGCCGTGATCCGCTGGTTTGCCGGCCACCCAACCGCCGGCAACCTGCTGCTGATTCTGATTCTGGCGGTGGGCCTATATGCGGCACCGAACCTGACTCGGGAAACCTTCCCGGATTACCTGCCTCCCGAAGTCAGCATCACCATGGAATACCGGGGTGCCACCGCAGCGGATGTGGAAGAGGCCATCTGCCAGCGCCTGGGTGAGGCGCTGCAGCGGGTGGACTACATGAAGGAAGTCTCCTGCACGGCCCGGGACAACCAGGCCCAAACTATCGCCAGCATGGCAGCCCAGGGCGATATGGGCCGATTTCTGGATGATATCCGCACCGAAATCGAAGCCCTGACCGATCTGCCCGAAGAAGCGGAAAATCCCGTTATCCGCGAGCTGTACCGGACCAGTCTGGTGGCCGCTATCGCGGTGTACGGGCCGATGAGCTTCTCCCACCTGGAGGCTTATACCAACCAGTTGGAAGACCGGTTGTTCGCCATGGATGGCGTGGCCGATGTCATCCCCGTTGGCCTGTCCCAGCGCCAATGGCACATTGAAGTCTCCCGGGACCTAGTCCGCCAGTACGGCCTGGGCGTGCGCGACATTGCCCGCGCCATCACCAGCCAGAACCTGGATATGCCTTTGGGCACCATTGAAACCGACAGCCAGGATATCCAGCTACGGTTTGTGGATGAGCGACGCTCGCTGCAGGACCTGGCCAGACTTCCGATTGTCGGCACTGAAGCCGGCGCTGTGCTGACCCTGGGTGACCTCGCCAGCATTACCGAGGCCCATGAACGGGAAGAGGAACGAGTGGAATTCAACGGCCAGCGTGCCATCATTCTGGAGATTCACAAGAATCGCCATGACGATGCCCTGCAGGTGATGAATTCACTGCAGGCCTTTGTCGAGGCGGAAAAAGCCCGCCGTGGTGGCACCGTGGAACTGGAAATCACCCAGGACATGACGTCTATCGTCCGGGATAGGTTGCAGATGCTGGTGGGCAACGGCATCACCGGCTTGCTGCTGGTGGGCCTGGTGATGGGACTGTTCTTCCGCCCCCGCCTCGCCTTCTGGGCCCTGTTCGGCCTGCCTGCCGCCTTTGCCGGTGCCTTTGTGATGATGGCTCTTACTGGGCTATCCCTGAACATGATCACCCTGGTGGCTTTACTCATGGCCATTGGCATTGTCATGGACGACTCCGTGGTGGTCACCGACAACATCGCCAAGCTGGCTGCCGAAGGCAACAACCCGCTGGAAGCCGCCGTCAAAGGCACACAGGAAATCCTGCCCGGGGTGCTGTCGTCATTCCTGACCACAGTCTCTGTGTTTATTCCTCTGGCGTTTCTGGCCGGAGAGTTGGGGTCGGTGCTGGAGGTCTTGCCGGTGGTTCTTATTGCCGCCCTGGCCGCCTCGCTGATTGAAGCGTTCTGGATACTGCCCCACCACCTTAAAAGTGGTCTGGACAACAAACGCGAGCAAACGCCTTCTCGCTTCCGCTCCGCGTTCGACAACGGCTTTGAAAAAATTCGTGAAAAGGTGGGGCGACTGGCCGACAAAGCCATCCGCTTCCGTTACGGCGTATTGGCTGCCATGCTGCTAATACTCTTTGGCTCAGTGGGGCTGATGGCCGGCGGTCATGTACGCATGGAGGCCATGCCGGAAATTGATGGTGACATACTGGAAGCCCGGGTGCTGATGCCCCAGGGCACGCCCCTGCACCAGACACAGGTCATTACAAACCGCATCACGTCGGCCATGCACAAGCTCAACGAGGAGTTCGCTCCGGCACAGCCAAACCAGCGAGCGCTGGTACAAAATATCCAGACCCGTTTCAACCAGCACGCAGGGGCCGGCGAGAAAGGTGCCCATGTAGCAACGGTCATGGCCGATTTGCTGACCGCAGAACTGCGTACCGTCGATATCGCCACCCTCACCGACCGCTGGTACCAGGAAATCGGCGAGATTCCGGGGCTGATTGCCCTGAATATCCAGGAGCCCGGCTTCGGCCCGGCCGGCATTCCCATCGAAGTCCGGCTGCAGGGCACCGATCTGGATGAGCTTAAAGCCGCCGCCGGTTTTCTCAGCGCAGAAGTCGCCAGCTATAACGGAACGTTCAACGTGCTGGATGACCTCCGCCCGGGCAAGCCTCAGCGTATCCTGACGCTGAACGACAGCGCCCTGTCTCTCGGCCTGAATGCTGCCGAGGTGGCCAGCCAGATCCGCTCCGGCCTGCTGGGAGATATCGTGGATACGGTACAGATCGGTGACCAGCACATCGAAATACTGGTGCGCCAGATCAGCGCCGAACGCAACACCCGCCAGTTCCTGGAAGATGCCGTGATCACCGCAGGCAAGGGCCAGATGGTTCCGTTGCGCGAAGTGGCCACCATTGCCGAGGAACGGCAATGGTCGCAGGTCACCCGCATAGACGGTCTGCGCACCGTCACGGTATCGGCCGATGTGAACGGCCGGAAAACCAACGCCGATGCTATCGTGGCCGACTTACACAACCGGGCGTTTCCGAAGCTTCGCGAGCAATGGCCAGAGATCAGCCTGCAAGTGGAAGGCCAGACGGCCCGCTCCCGGGAAACCGGCCAGTCTATCGCCCGGGGGTTGCTGATCGGCCTGCTGGGGATTTTCCTGATCCTGTCGTTTCAATTCCGCAGTTACCTGGAGCCGATCATTGTCATGCTGTCGATCCCGGTGGCCTTTATGGGCGCGGTCTGGGGACACATGATCATGGGCTACAACCTGTCCATGCCTTCGCTGATCGGCGCAGCCTCACTGGCGGGCATTGTGGTGAACAACGCCATTCTGCTGGTGCAATTCATCAAGAGCTACCGGGAACAGGGTATGAGTGCCCGGGCAGCAGCCGGTGCCGCCAGCCGCGCCCGTTTCCGGGCCATCCTGATCACCACCAGTACCACAGTGGCCGGCCTGCTACCCCTGCTGGCCGAAACCAGCACCCAGGCGATGGCAGTCATTCCGCTTGTAATTTCGGTGGTATTCGGTTTGCTGGTGTCCACCGTTCTGATACTGCTGGCGTTGCCGTCGCTCTACGTTATTCTTGAGGATCTGGGCTGGGCCCAGATTCCAGGATCCTGAACAACAAAGCCGGGGTCATTGCCCCGGCCCTTTACTCATGCTCCAACCAGATCCATTCCCGGCTTGCGATACCAGTACCCGTTGCATGGCGGTGCCTCCACCAACTGGAGCGGATCGGTCGTTGGGGTTACGCCCCGACGCACCTGGTCGAAACGTTTCACAACTTCCTCCAGGCCCTGATACTCAGGGCTCAGGCGAACGGTCGAAACGCCCATGCGCTCCATCTCTGGCAGTTCCCGCATAAGGTCATAGCGTGAGCCGGACAGAGTGGAAACACCGTTGATACGGAACAGCTCCTGGGATTCCCGGGAGCGCAACTCCATGCCAGCGGGGTGCTCTATGCAGCGGAACTCGCAGTTGTCTTTGGGAAGGTTGTAATGGCGAGCGGTGAAACAGCGGGATGACCAGGCCAGAGGCAGGAAACCCCAGGCGAACACTTCCGCTGGCACATCCAGATCTTCTTCTTTAAGGCCTTTGATCAGCTGAGCCAGGGCTGCCTTGCCCAGCTCCACCGGCAAATTCCAGCCCTTCAGTCCCTGTTTTGCCAGCACCTTGAGCGTGGCCACGTTGTAGACGTTCATGGACGGACCAGTAATAAAGGGAAGGTTATTACGAATGGCCACCTGCAGCGCACTTTGATCATTCGCTTCCACTACAAATTCGTTCTGGTCGCAGATCCGGCGCAGGCGACGTAGATCCGCTTCGGATTCGATCAGTGTCTGGGTGGAAAGCACCACGTCTTTGCCACAGGCTTTCAGATCACGGGCCAGATCAAGCCAGTCATCCGGTTTCAACTCACGTCGACGACTGCACACGGCTTCGCCCAGATAAATGGTATCGACCGGCCACTCGACGGCATTGGCATAAAAATCAAACACGGTTTGTCGGGACCAGAACCACAGGATCGGCCCCAAGGATAACTTCATCATAAAGGGTTAAACCTTATTTCCACTTGCGATGGTATGCACCCAGCGTTGTCAGGCCACCCTCGGAAAGGCTGGCTAACGTGCTGCGCCACTGCGGCTCGACGGTGAATTCTTCGGGCCGGGACTCGAGGTTATCGAGCGCGTGACGCCAGGTGCGGGCCACGTCGGCAATATAGGCGGGGCTGCGCTGACGCCCCTCGATTTTCACCGCGCTGATACCCAGTTCCTGAAGTTCCGGGACCAGGTCCAGGGTGTTCAGGCTGACGGGCTCCTCAATGGCGTGATAGACACTGCCCTCCACCTCGAAACGGCCTTTACACAGGGTGGGATAGCCCGCGGATTCACCATGGCCATATCGGTCAATCAGTACATTATTCAGGCGGGATTCCAGTCCCTGAGGCGTCTCCTGCCAGCGAACAGCCTTGGCGGGAGAACAGGCGCCACGGGTATTGGGAGACTCATCGGTCAGGTAGGAGGAGAGATAACACCGACCCTCGGCCATGATGCACAGACTGCCGAAGGCAAAGACTTCCAGCTCAACCGGACTGTGTTTCGCCACACTTCCCACCTGGTCCAGAGAGAGAACGCGGGGCAGCACGGCCCGACGGATATCGAAGTTGTCCTTGTAGAAGGAAAGCGCCTCGTGGCTGGTCGCAGAGCCCTGCACCGACAGGTGGCGGGGAATGTCCGGGTACTTGTTGGCGGCGTAATCCAGCAGGCCCATATCGGCCAGGATGATGGCGTCTACACCCAGACTCGCAGCGCGGTCTACCGCTCCCTTCCATTGCTCCCAGCCATCGGGTTGCGGGTAGGTATTGATGGCACAGAACACTCTCGCGCCCCGGAGATGGGCATATTCAATACCCTCGGCGGCACGTTTGTCGTTGAAGTTAAGGCCGGCAAACTGGCGGGCGTTGGTGCTGTCCCGAAAACCGAAATACACGGCGTTGGCACCATTATCGACCGCGATTTTCAGGGCCGGCAGGCTACCGGCCGGGCAAACAAGTTCCATGGGTCGCTCCACTGAAAGAGTTAGCGAAACCATACCGCCCTGTGGATGAAACCACCTTGACCATTATCAGCGCCGTCTTTCCAGATAATGAAATAATGCCCCTTCAGATAATTCTTGAGAACCTCTGGCTGGCGCCTTCCTTACGATACAGGTCGAAAATCTGGCAGATGGCCCGGATCAGCAAACGGCCTGCGGGCTGGACCTGAAGGGCGCGACCATCATCCGCAATCAGCTCATCCTGCACCATGGGCATCAGGCGCCTGAGTTCATCCGCAAAATAGCGATCGAGGTCTTCCTGCCAAACCTCGGCGAACAGCTGGCGATCCAGCCGGAACTGGCAGATCAGCTGGCCGATCACCCAGCGGCGAATGCGATCGTCACGGGTGAGGTTTACGCCCTTGGTGATCGCCAGTTGGCCGGCATCGATGGACGCTTCCCAGGACGGCAGGTCGTGGTTGTTCTGGAAATAGGCATCGTCGGTCTGACCAATAGCTGACACGCCCAGGGACACCAGATCGCATTCGGAGTGGGTGGTGTAACCCTGAAAATTCCGGTGCAGGCGACCTTCCCGCTGAGCCACAGCCAGGCTGTCATCCGGCTTGGCGAAGTGGTCCATGCCGATGTATTCGTAACCCGCTTCCAGCAGGCGGTTGATGGTGTTGTGCAGGATGGTCAGCTTTTGCTGGGGACTCGGCAGGGTATCGGCCAGGATCCGGGTCTGCGGGTAGAAGCGATCCGGCAGGTGCGCGTAGCTGAACACGGAGAGCCGATCCGGCGACATTTCGATCACCGCTTCCAGTGTTTCGGCAAAGCTTTCCGGGGTCTGATGCGGCAGGCCGTAGATCAGGTCGAGGTTAATGGAGCGGAAGCCAAGTCGGCGCGCCTCATTTAGCACTGCCTCGGTCATCTCTCTCGGTTGGATGCGATTCACTGCTTTCTGCACCTGCGGATTCACATCCTGAACACCGAGGCTGATACGGTTGAAGCCGAGGTCCCAAAGGGTTGGCAAGGTGTCCTGATCCACTTCCCGGGGATCAATCTCCACACTGTAATCCCGCTCATCGCCGGTCTGCAGATTGAACAGTTCCCCATACCCGGCCATCAGGTGCTCCATAACATCCTTCGGCAAGAATGTTGGCGTGCCACCGCCCCAGTGCAGCTGAGTAACGGGGCGGTCGGCACCGAACAGTTTTGACTGGATGGCCGCTTCCTTCAGCACCCGCTCCACGTAGGGCATGGCTTTGTCGCGCTTTTTAGTGATGACCTTGTTGCAGGCGCAGTAGTAGCAGAGGTGCGCGCAGAACGGCAGGTGGGTGTAGAGCGACAGGGGCCGCCCGCTGGCTTTGCTGCGCGCGGCGGCCTTGACCATGTCTTCGATCGGGTAATTCTGGTTGAACTCAATGGCTGTGGGGTACGAGGTGTACCGGGGGCCACTGAGGTCGTACCGGCGGATCAGCGCCTCGTCCCAGATGAATTCTGGCAGTGTGGAGTCTTGGGGTTTGAGTGCGGGGGTGGAGGTCATAGTAATCGCTCTGGGCTCGAAAACGGGGGTCATCCAGGATTTTCCGGCATTTTAGGGCAATCCGGAGGCTCGCATTTTGATGCGGGTCAGCTCACCGACGGTTTCAGTCTACCAGTCTGGCTTATGAACCGACCTTGGGCTGTTGGCGTACTTGCTTTACCTCTTTGTGGGCATAACCCGGTGCTCTGAAGTCCGGTGCCTGGTTGCAAACCCGGCAATTCATTAATTGGAGAATTTTCTCGTCATGGCGAACCTGATTCTGATTCTGGGCGACCAACTAACAAGAGACATCAGCGCACTCGATAACGCCGACCGGAATCAGGATCTGGTCGTGATAGCTGAGGTCCACGATGAAGCCAGCTATACCAACCACCACAAGAAGAAAATCGTGCTTCTGTTCAGTGCCATGCGTCATTTTGCGCAGCAACTTCGAGACGAAGGCTGGCAAGTTCACTATCAGTCTTACCATCCCGACAACGAGCATCAGAATCTGGAAGCCGTGGTTGCCGAACAGGTGCAGCAGTTGAATCCAGCGAAGGTCATTACCACTGAGTGCGGAGAATGGCGGCTGCACGAGCAGATCAGTCAGTGGCATGAACGCCTGGGGGTTCCGGTGGAGATTCGATCGGATGCCCGTTTTATTGCGACCAAAAAGGAGTTTACCGATTGGGCGGAGGGCCGGAAGCAGCTGCGGATGGAGTTCTTTTACCGGGAAATGCGGCGGAAAACCGGGTTACTGATGACATCCGACGGTGGTCCCGAGGGTGGACGGTGGAATTTCGATGCGGACAACCGGAAGAAGTGGACCGGAAAACCGCCGGCCCCCGCAACGTTTCGGGTTGAACCGGATTCCATCACCCGGGAGGTGATTGAGCTGGTTGACGAGCATTTTGCCGATTACTTCGGTACTTCAGAGGATTTTCATTTCGCCGTAACAGCTGACGATGCCCAGGCTGCTCTGGCGCATTTTATCGATTTTGCCCTGCCCTGCTTTGGTGATTTTCAGGATGCCATCTCGGACAACGAAGACTGGTTATTTCATTCCATTCTCTCGCCTTACATTAATTGCGGGCTGCTTGAACCGATCGCAGTCTGCGAGGCTGCCGCTCAGGCCTGGTACGACGGGCGTGCCCCGATCAATGCGGTGGAGGGTTTTGTCCGGCAGATTCTGGGTTGGCGGGAGTTTGTACGGGGAATTTACTGGCTGAACATGCCGGGGTATGCGAAGGAAAACCGGCTCGGCAATACCCGGGCCCTGCCCGGGTTCTACTGGACCGGCAATACAAAGATGCGCTGCATGCACAAGGCCATCGATGCCACCCGCCGTAACGCCTATGCCCATCACATCCAGCGGCTGATGGTTACCGGTAACTTTGCCCTGCTGACCGGGATCAAACCCGAGGAGATCTGCGACTGGTATCTGGCGGTGTATGCCGATGCCTATGACTGGGTGGAGCTGCCCAATGTGCTGGGCATGGTAATGCATGCAGACGGCGGGTATCTGGGCTCAAAACCCTACGCGGCCAGTGGCAAGTACATACAGCGTCAATCCAACCATTGCGCCAACTGCCATTACAATGTCAACAAAAGCACAGAGCAGGATGCCTGCCCGTTCAACGCACTGTACTGGCACTTTATCCACCGCCACCGTGACAACTTCGTCAATAATCCGCGCATGGGCATGATGTATCGCAACTGGGAGAAACAGAAGCCGGAACAGCGGGACGCGTTGCTCCACCGCGCCGAGGACTTGCTGGCGCACATAGAGTGCCTTTAACACAACCGCCGTCACGCACGCCCCAACTCAGAAAGCAAAATCCGGTGGTTGCTGCTAGTCTGGATTAGAAATCCCACAATAAGGACATTTGGGCCATCATGGATCTTCGGCCAATACTAGCAGGCCTGCTCGGGCTGGTTGTGTTCCCGCTTTCTCAGGCTCAGCCCCGCACACTTGATCTGTACACGTTTACAGCTCCACCTTATCAGGTGCCTGACGGTGAAAATCATGTTACCGGCGAAACGGTTGAAACCATTGTGTGTGCGGCCGCCCACGCGGGGTTTACCGCACGGGTGAAGCTTGCTCCCCAAAACCGCGCGATACACTCACTGAAACGGAACCTGGTCGATGGCTACTTCGCTATTGACCCATCGGCCGAACTGGATGCTATCGCCATCCGCAGCAACCCCGTCGCCCTGGAGAAATGGCATTTTTTTACACGAGACCCAGAGCTCAATACCGAGACAGCCAGGATTGGCGTTGTTGATGGCAGTAACGAGAAAGCCTGGCTGATCGCTAATGGTTACGACATATTCCTGAGCATTAACTCACCCAGTCAGCTGATTGCCCTCTTGAAACGAGGACGCATCGATACCGCTCTCATGGACGAGAGGATCATGCACGGCATGCGCACCGAAGAAAACGCTCAGGCCCAGTCCCTACACACCCATTTCTTGCGGTATGCACCTCTCTATTTATATCTCAGCGAGGCCTTCACCGCCTCCGAGCCGGAGTTCATCAGGCAATTCAACCGGTCCTTGCCCCAGTGCATGGAATCCCCGTTAACGCTCTCCGCCGGGGAAAGCCGGCGGATTCTGGGGTTAGCCCGGGATTTGTTCACCGAGCTGGATGCTGCGTTCAACCTTCAACAGGCACTGGAGGCAGGACCACGCCTGGCAAGTTTCACCGATGTGTTAACTATAGACAGCAAATGGCAGGCGCTGGCTCCGGGGTCTGCCACCGACCTGGCGTCGGAAATTCTGGCTCTGCCGGGCTCCCGGGCACTCAATGCCTGGCAACTGAACCACAACAGTTTAGTGACAGAGATACTATTGATAAACGACATGGGCACCATCGCCGCCATGAGCCAGCTGACCTCGGATTTCTGGCAGGGAGATGAGCCGAAATTCCGGACTGTGACCGACACAAAAACAGGCACACCCCCCGAGATTTATATTTCCCCGATTCACTATGACGCATCAACATCCGAGTTCCAGATTATCGTCAGCAAAGCGATTCGCCCCCAGAAAGATGGTAAATCGACGGGCGTGATTGCACTCGGCCTGAACATAGAGGTTGCCCTGAGAAGTACAGAAGAATATTAGCCTCACGGTGGGCCGATTTCGCACGCCAGAACAAGCGCCCAGAATTCGGAGAAATCGTTTACCACCACATCCGGTTTGTCCGGGTGTTTATGGGTGCCGGGAAAGATACGGTTGAGCCAGGGCTGATCCCACTGGGCACCATTGAAAAAGACCGCTGTCATCCCGGCACGCTTTGCAGCGATGACATCGGTGGTGCTGTCACCCACGTACCAGACACTCGGATCCGCCGGGTAGTCGAGCTTCTGGACCGCCAGCAGGAGCTGGTCCGGGTGCGGTTTTCTCAGCGGCGTATCGTCACCGCAAACATCCACCTCGAACAGGTCGGTCCAGCCAGTTTCCTCCACGGCTGCCAGCTCGTGCTCAAAAAATTCCCTGTCCCGATTGGTGATAACACCCACCTGCATGTGGAGACGGCGCAACCCCTCAAGAACGTCCCGCACTCTGGGCTCAAAGGCTTTCACAGTCCCATAGTGATTGCGGTAATGATAGTTAAACACCTTATGGGCAATCTGCTTGGCCTCCTGATCCGCACCAAACAGCACCTCGAAAATATCAGTCCGGGAGATCTTCCGATCTGCTTTTACTTTTGGATGGAGCCGGGCATATTCCCGGACATAGGCCACCAACCGCGCATCCTCAAGGGTTTTGCTGTCCTCTGGCGCAACCATACGATCCATCAGATCCAGCTTGTGAAACTCCGGCAGCATGTCATCCACAGCGTGGTACATGGCATCAAGCGTATCCACGAGCGTGGCATGCCAGTCAAACAGCACGACCGACGGGCGGATAAGCTTGACCACCGCCGGATGCCAGTCCGCTTCCACCCGCGGCGCCGGCCTCGGAGGTGGCGGGAACGGTCTGGGTCTGACATCAGCCGGTGCCAGACGGAAGGCGTCCGGCTGGCCGCGTTCAAGTAATGCCAGCAGGTCCAGGAGGTCTTCAAAACTGTCGAGAATTGCCGAGGGAGCATCACGAAAAGAAAACCAGCTGTTAATTCGCTCGGATTCCCAGCAGGCGCCGTTGTAAAATACACCGGCGACACCGGCACGGTTTGCAGTAAGCATGTCGACGTAACTGTCGCCTACGTACCAGGCGCGCTCATCAGCAGGCAGCCCCAGTTTTTCCAGGGTCTTAAGAATGACCTCGGGGTCAGGTTTGTATTCGGTTACGTCGTCGGCACACACAGTGGCATCAAAGAGATGCCGCCAGCGCCCCTCATCCACGGTCACCAGTTCCTTGTCCAGGAACTCCCGGTTCCGGTTGGTGGAAACGGCCAGCTTGATGCCCATTGCCTTTAGCGCGGACAAGTATTCGTAAGCGCCCGGCTGGAAAGGTCTGACCTTGCCAAAATGGCGTCGATACGCCTCGTTATAGGCCTTGTGGGCAATCAGTTTGGCGTCCCGGCCTTCACCGAAGATCGCATTAAAGATGTCAGTTCGGGATACTCTGCGCTCGGCCAGAATCCGGGGGTGCAGGCGCCGAAAGATACGAATGTAGCGCACCAGCCTGGCGTCGTCGGCGGTCCGGCATTTCTCTTCCGGCAGCAGACGCTCTACCAGGTCCAGCTCTTCCAGCTGTGGCAGCATCTCTTCCATGGCGCTGAACATGGCATCGTGGGTATCAACCAGCGTGCCATGCCAGTCGAAAATAAGCACGGAAGGGGCAGAAATCGAATCACTGAATCGAGCCATGCTTTGCCTCCAGGAACAAACACGTCTGCATCGGGCCTTGAATTTCGGCGCCATGCCGGTAAAACTCGAAGGGACATTATAAAAAGATAAACGCTGTTTCCCGTGCTTGCACATAAAGAGTGGCTTTCATGACCGGCCCAGCCTACCTGCTGCCTTATGATTTTTCACCGCTGACGGTGCTCAGCTTTGCGTTGGTGCTGGGGCTTTATGGCACTGCACTGCAATTAATGCCAGAGCGGGAGCGGCCCGGCGCTGGCCGAGTCCTGACGTTTATGATCGGCGTATTGCTCTGTTATGGCGTGATGCAGACGCGCTTCGACTACTACTCCCAGTACATGTTTTTTGTCCACCGCGGCCAGCACCTCATCCTTCACCATATCGGGCCAATTCTGATCGCGCTCTCGAATCCGCTGCCGGTACTGCGCTTCTGGTACGACAAAACCGGCGCCAGAACACGTGCCCTTCTAAGCCCCCTTGGCTGGCTCTACCGTGTGCTCCAGCAACCGGTCATCGCGTCTGTGCTCTTCGTGGGGCTTATCTATTTCTGGCTCTGGCCTCCGGTCCATTTCGACGCGATGCTCAGCCGACAGCTCTACTGGATCATGAACTGGAGCATGCTACTTGATGGCATTCTGTTCTGGTGGCTGATCTTCGATTCCCGGCCTCCGGCGATCACGACTGCACTGGGCTACGGCAAACGCATCCTGCTATTGGCTCTGGTCGCCATCCCCCAGATGATTCTCGGCGCCTGGATCGTATTCTCGCGGGGCATGGTCTATGACGTTTACGAAGTCTGCGGCCGCGCCTGGCCCATGCCACCGGAAACTGATCAGCTGCTGGGGGGTCTGCTAACCTGGATTCCGCCAGCCATGATGAGCATTCTCGGCATTCTGATCATTCTTCGCCGGGCCATGCATGAAGATGGTAAATTCACCGTTCGTAAAACGGCCACCGAGGGCACGCCAACATGATGCGATTCCGCCATGGGTTCGCCGGACGCCGGCTGAAGAACCTGCTGCTATCGGGACTGGTCCTGATCATGGCGGGTTGCTCCGATGAAGGGGCGCACTGGAATGGCAAGGACATCAGCGGGCTGATGCCAGACCTGGAATTCCAGCTGACCGGTACCTCTGGCGAAACGATGACCGCCGCCGACTCCTCCGGCCAGATCCGGTTGCTGTACTTTGGCTTTACTTCCTGCCCGGACGTCTGCCCAACAACCCTGGCCGGGCTCAACAATGCCATAAACCAGCTGCCCGACGATCTGCAGGATGAGGTAACGACCCTGTTTGTCAGCGTTGATCCGCAACGGGATACGCCGGAACGTATTGCCAGTTATGTGAATTTCTTCGGCCAGCACATCGTCGGTATGACGGGTTCGGAAAGCGCCCTGAGAGATTTGTCCAAACGCTATCGCACAACGTTCGGGTATGAGGCGCCGGATGCCGAAGGTAATTACCAGGTATCGCACAGTGCGGCAGTTTACGTTTTTGATGCCCGCGGCAACGCGCGCCTGTTATTGCGCCCCGGCCTCACCCCGAAAATGATCAGTGAGGATCTGGCAACGCTCGCAACCGAACAGGATTCGTGATTGCTTGACCCTGTATCCACTACAGGGTTTTTACTGCCGATTATTGTATTTTCGGTCACACATTCAGGATTCTGTTATGCACGGTGATAATCACGGCCACAGTCATGGTCATAACCACTCCGATCATTTCGATACCCATAACCGGGCCTTTGCGATTGCGGTGTTTCTGAACCTGGCATTTGTCGCCATTGAGGCGGTATACGGCGTAGTGGCTGGTTCCCTCGCGCTGTTGGCAGATGCCGGCCATAACCTGAGTGATGTACTGGGCCTGGTCATGGCCTGGGTAGCCAGCTGGCTCGCCAGCCAGAAAGCGACAGATCGCAATACCTACGGGCTCAAGAAGTCCACCATCCTGGCTGCCCTGTTCAATGCCCTGTTCCTGATTGCAGCTGTTGGAGGCATTGCCTGGGAAGCTTTACGGCGATTCAGTGAGCCTGCTGATGTGGCGGGCATGACTGTGATTGTCGTCGCCGGGATCGGGGTGCTTATTAACGGAATCACCATGTTGCTGTTTATGAGTGGCCAGAAGGGAGACCTGAATATTCGGGGCGCCTTCCTCCACATGGCGGCTGACACGGCTGTTTCCGTTGGCGTCGTAATTGCCGGCCTGGTCATCCTGTGGACCGGTGTCAGCTGGATTGATCCACTGGTGAGCCTGGTAATCGCCGCGGTCATCTTCCTGGGCACCTGGCAGTTGCTCAAAGACTCGATAAACCTCGCGGTGGACGCGGTGCCCCGCGACATTGACCCTGCCAAAGTGCTTGAGAGGCTGAAGACGCTGCCCGGCGTGGAATCCGCCCACCACCTCCACATCTGGGCCCTGAGCACCACCGAGAATGCGCTCACCGTGCACCTCGTGAAGCCTGATACCAAGGGGGACGACCGGGTGATTGAACAGGCCACTGAAATGCTGGCCCATGATTTCAACATTCGACACGTCACCATCCAATTGGAGCGGGCCATGAGCAATTGTCCGAATATGGTTTACTGTTAGTCTCCCGCCGGGTTAATCCTGCCGGCAACGCAGAACGTATCTGTCGGCAAATCCACGAATACCCGGCGAGCTGATTCGCAACTCCCACTGTTCGACTAACGGCCTTCTTCCGTTTCTTCCGTACCTTTCACCTGTGCCGGTAACACCAGGACAGAACAAGGCGCATTGACGGAAATATATTCCACCGTGGCACGGCGCAGAGGCCAGCGACCACTGGCACCCCGTGATACCAGAATCAGCAGGTCCGCACAGGTCTTGCCTGCAATGGCCAGCAATTTTTCCCCGGCGCTGCCTGCAACCACATGCAGTGTCGCAGCCTGATTCAACGGCAGGTACTTTCGGGCCAGCAGGTTCAGGACATCCCGGACTTCATTCTCCTTTTCGGCCGGCGCTTCCTCGGTAACGTGAGGAAAAAAACCGGCGGTGCCGGGACTGTATACGCTCGCCAGATGCAGCTCGCCCCCTTCACTGAGCAGCCGAACCCCCTCTTCCAGTGCACGCTTGCCCTCCCCATCGTCTTCAGCGTCGATGGCAATCAATATCTTGTTAAACATTCTGACTCTCCTTTTTGGGCGTAGCAACGGCTTCCACTTCCGGGAACGCGCGCCCCTGTACCAATTCACTGACCGAATACCCCTGATAATCTGCTCTCAATGCACGGAATAACGCCACCGCCATAAAAATCAGCAATACACAGAATGGCAGGCCTAGGGAGGTAATTACATTCTGGAGCGCATCCAGCCCACCCGCCAGCAGCAAGGTGGCCGCAATAACACCCTGGGCCGCCGCCCAGAAGATCCTCTGGCGAGTCAGTGACGGCTGGTCATCACGGCGCGTAAGCATATCAATGACCAGCGAAGCCGAATCCGAGGAAGTCGTAAAGAAAATAATTATGATGATGACACTGAGTAGCGACGCGGCGTCTGCCAGTGGAAATGCCTCAAGGAACGCGAAAATCGCAACCGACGGGTCCTGTTGTACCTGAGCCGCAAGAGCTATCTGTCCATCCATTTCCACGTGAATCGCGGACAATCCGAACACACCGAACCACACAAGGGTAAAAGCCGTTGGCGCAAACAGAACACCCGCAACAAACTCGCGGATGGTCCGGCCACGGGAAATCCTCGCAATGAAAATACCTACATAGGGCGCCCAGGAAATGGTCCATGCCCAGTAGAACAGGGTCCACTGTCGCTGCCAGTCGGACTCCCTGAAGGTCTCGGTCCAGAATGCCAGCCACGGCAGGGCGTCAAAATAGTCGCCCACACTCTGAACCATGCCCTCGGCAATAAAGACTGTCGGCCCGACGGCGACCACAAACAGGATCAGCAGAATCGCCAGCACAATGTTGAGCTGGGACAAACGACGCACCCCTTTATCCAGCCCCAGGGCTACCGAGGTTGCCGCGATACTGGCAATGATGGCTATCAGCAGGACCTGCACCCACCCCGTCGACGGAATCCCGAAGAGGTAAGACAAACCACTGTTAAGCTGAAGGGTGCCAAGTCCCAGTGACGTGGCCACCCCGAACAGGGTGCCGAGAACGGCAATCACGTCCACAGCCCAACCCCAGGGGCCAAACGCACGTTCACCAAGAATGGGGTAGAACAGGCTGCTGATGCGCATGGGCAGATTATGACGATAGGCAAAATAACCGATGGCCAGTCCCGGCATGGCGAAAATAGTCCAGGTATGCAGACCGAAGTGATAGAGCGCCACCGTCATGGCATCACTTGCCGCCTGGTCACTGCCGGGCCGGACACCCTCGAACGGCGGATTTGCGAAGTGCGAAACCGGTTCAGCCACGCCCCAGAACATAAGAATCGTGCCGATACCGGCGGCAAATAGCATCGTGAACCACGTCAGGTTGGAATAATCCGGGCGGGAGTCATCACTGCCCAGCCGGATAGTGCCGTAGCGACTGACCGCGAGGGCAAGAAGAAACAAAAGAAGGGACGTTACAGAGAGTATATAGAACCAGCCCAGGTTAGCCGCAACCCACCCGGTCAGAATTCCAAAAGTGCCTGAAACTTCCTTGTCATAGGGGACAGCCACTGCAACAAACAGCACCGCAATCCCGGCGGACGTAAAAAAGACGCCGGGTATTGTCTGCAGCCCCAGCAAGCGTTGCAGCCGCTCTAACACAGAATGCCTCCATTAGCAGGTAGTCTCTCTCAATGCCGCCCAGCCTACCATAGCAGTGGTAACGAAAAGGCTGTGGCCAAAAGGGCGAGAGGTGTAATAACTTACAGTGTGGGTCATCAACAGGAAAATGCTTTTGACTCACCTCAAGCAAAGAGTACCGAACCGGGAAGGCAAGGCCATTGCAATGAAGATTGGAGAAATCTCAAAACGTTCAGGAATCCCGGTTGAAACGGTCAGATACTACGAGAAAATCGGCCTCTTGCCGGCGCCCGACCGTGATGCCAGCGATTACCGCTCTTATCGCCAGGCCCATCTTGACCGGCTGCTGTTCATCAAACGCTGTCGCAACCTGGACATGGCTCAGGACGAAATCCGCGAACTGATCCGGCTGGCGGAGAAACCGGAGGCAGACTGTGCCGACGTAGACCACCTGCTCGCCCGACACCTGAACCACGTCCGCGAACGGTTATCAGAACTGGCCCGTCTGGAGCAAACCCTGGTGAAACTGCAGGCTGCCTGCTCAGATGGCAGGACTGTCAGTGAATGCGGAATTCTCGGTGGCCTGACGTCCGAGCTTAAAGAGCTGGACGCCCCAGGCGAAGACAATCATGTTCCCGGTACTCACCGCCAGGGCCACAACTGACAGTTGACCACACCTTTTTGGGAAAGGCCTTGACCCTGTAGTTGCTACAGCCTTTTAAATAGA
The DNA here is from genome assembly GCF_001854125.1 of Marinobacter salinus. Taxonomy (NCBI): domain Bacteria; kingdom Pseudomonadati; phylum Pseudomonadota; class Gammaproteobacteria; order Pseudomonadales; family Marinobacteraceae; genus Marinobacter; species Marinobacter salinus. The sequence continues at coordinate 4,102,050 of NZ_CP017715.1, read as the reverse complement.
GGCCACGGAAAACAGGAGGACACCATGGCCTGCAGTTGCTCGGCTCCCGAACCCAAATCACCCGCCCCCGGATTCCGAAAGGCACTCTGGATTGCCCTTTGGGTGAACCTCGCGATGTTCCTGGTAGAGGGCATTGCCAGTATTCAGTCCGGCTCTGTTTCGTTGATGGCAGATGCCATCGACTTCTTTGGCGACAGTGCCAACTACATTCTTTCTCTGAGTGTCCTGAGTATGGGCATGCTCTGGCGCGGCCGGGCGGCCATGGTCAAGGGCCTGACTATGGCAACCTTTGGCCTGGTCGTCTGGGGGCGTGCCATATGGATCGCGCAAAGCGGCATCACACCGGAACCGCTGACCATGGGAGCGGTCGGGTTGCTTGCTCTCGCCGCCAATGTCAGCGTTGCCGTTATGCTGTTCCGGTTCCGGGAGGGCGATTCGGACATGCGCTCGGTCTGGCTGTGCAGCCGTAACGATGCCATCAGCAATCTCGCTGTCATGGCCGCCGCTATTGGTGTATTCGGAACCAACAGCGCTTGGCCGGACCTCGTTGTCGCGGGCGTCATGGGTTCGCTGGCTGTCACTGCCGGGGTCAGCGTGGTGCGCCATGCCCGCCAGGATATCGCGGACGCCAGAGCGGCCAGCGCGCAGCCATCACCTGCCGGCTCGTCCGCGAGCTCCCGTTAAAACGCCAAGGAGATCATCACCGGGATAAACGCCAGCGCGAACAATGTGGTCAGCAGAACCGTCCCTGCGGCCTGCCTTGGTGACACATCCAGCAGAGTGGCGATAACCACCGTGTTCGCAGCAATCGGGGTAATCGAAATCAGGAACATGGCCTTGTGCACGGCTGGTTCGTATATTCCCAGAATATGTGCGTCCAGCCACCAGAAGAGAATAGCGGCCAGCGGCCAGACCACAAACTTGCCGAAAAATGCCAGCCCGGTAAACCGGATGTTACCCGCCAGGCCCCGGAAGCTGGTGATACTCATACCGATAATCATCATGCCAAGAATGCTGTAGGCACCGCGGAGGTTATCGAACAGCGGTACAAAAATATCCGGAATCCCAAAGCCGGAAAGGTTCAGAACCACGGCAGCCAGAAACGCATAAATCGAAGGCAGCTTTACTACCCGCCAGAGCGCGTCCTTCAACTCATACCGGCCCCGAGCGGCAAGATAGAATCCCACCGAATTTTCAAACAGTGTGGTGCCCAGCATGCACACAATGTAAAGCCCCACCCCCTCTTCCCCGAACAGCAGCAATGCCACGGGTACGCCAAAGTAGCCGGTATTACCCGAGCCCACACACAGGGGAATGATGCTGGCACTGCCATCGGTAATAAGCTTTCTCGCCAGCTTCAGCTGAACGATGCCCAGTAACGAGGCCAGACCGAAGGTCAGAAACGGAAGAAAGATGACCGCTGGGGTAAGCGGCGCCGCCATGACCCCGGAAAACACGACGGAAGGAGTAACAATATAAAGCATAATACCGGCAATGTGCCTGCCACTGGCTTCGAGGTAGCGGCCTGCAACCCAGCCGAGCATGACCGTGATATAAAGAGGGATCAGCTTCAGAAACAGAGTCAGCGCAGCGGCCATGGACACTCCGGACAGCGGGATTGGATACGGGGGGCAAGCCGCGAAGAGTCTACAATGAAGACGTCAAAACAGCCATGGCGGACTTATGTATACCAACCCGCCCAATAGCTTGCAAAACGTTAATGACCTATGTCATTTCCGCTATCGCTAATTTGGTAGGATAATCTCTGGATCATTCAAAACAGAGTCCGCGCCATGAACAGTATTCTCAGGCCCGACGTGTCCTCCTCTCCCTGCCTTCTCAGTGAGGGTGACAAGGACATCATTCTGCAGGAATCTGCCCCGGAATCGGTGGCACTGCTTAATGGACTGAGTCGCGTGTTCGGCATACGCCTCACCGACCACCATAACGATCCGGATACCCGGCTGTTAGCCGATCTATCAAGACTGTTTCACCAGCAACGGGTAAATGCCGAAACCACGCTGGAAAAGCACGACACCCCCTGGGGCAATGTGTATCTGATCCAGCATGGTATTTTACGACTGTTCCGGGAGGCTCCGAATGGCAAAATTGCCATTCACCATTTTTTCTCCGAGGGCGATATGGTCTGGCCCGTCTTCGGCCGCACCCGAACCGTTCGCAATACTCTGTGCCTGGTTTCAGTAACCCCGGCAACCGTCTGGGTTGCGGACTTCTCCTCATTCCGGTCTGCCATCCGCTCCCACGGCGAAGGCCTTTGGCCACGTTTTGCCCTGGCTCTGACAGAAGAGCTCGCAGAGCTGACCAGTATGCGGGAATTTCGCAAACACACGATGCCAGCACGGGATCGGTACCAACTGCTTCTGGAAGAGTACCCGGAACTGGTCAGGCGTGTTCCCGATCATCAACTCGCTTCCTGGCTGGGCGTGGTTCCGGCAACCTTCTCACGTCTCAAAACCGGGAATAGCTCGTAGGTTTATTCAGATTCTCTCACCCTTTTCACAGGATGGTCATATTCAGCCATTGCGTACACGTGTACGCTCAAGTACCTTTTGCCCATGGCTACTATGGACACTCCTGAATGACGACAACACAACCCCCTTCACAGCCCATCCACCATCGTATTGAAGAATGGATTAACAGCGCCACCCATGGAGCCGGCGCCATTCTCAGCGTGGCAGGGACCATTGCACTCATTGCCGGCGCGAGCCGGTTGGGCGACATCTGGAAAATTGTCAGCTTCAGTATTTTCGGCGCTTCCCTGATTCTGCTTTACATGGCGTCAGCCCTTTACCATGGTGCACGACGGCCGGAACTGAAAAAAACGTTCAAGACTCTCGACCATTGCGCCATCTTCCTGTTAATCGCCGGAACTTATACTCCTTTCCTGCTGGTCAACATGCGTGGAACCGTTGGGTGGACACTGTTTGCCGTTATCTGGTCGCTGGCAGTCACGGGCGTTGTGCTAAAGGTCATTTTCAAAAACAGGTTCAAACTGGTACGGGTTGGCATCTATCTAGCCATGGGATGGCTCATTATCTTTGCCTCCTCCGATCTGGTTGCCAGCCTCAGTGCAACCGCTCTGAACCTGACCATCGCCGGCGGCGTTGTCTACACCGCCGGCGTCGCCTTCTATCTGGCAGACCGGATTCCCTACATGCACTCCGTGTGGCACCTGTTCGTGATCGGCGGCAGCGCTTGCCATTTCAGCGCCATTTATTTCGGCGTTTTGCCCTACACAGCCTGATCAGTCCCCCCACACCATTGCCATCAATACACCCCAAGCCAGCAAGGACGCCGCCATAACGGTGTATCCCGTGTTACTTTTCCGAATAGCTCCGGGCCGCGGCTGTTCTGATTGTGGTTCGGACCAGCCGCTGGAAGCTTTGGCATTGCAGGAACCGGCCCGATCTTCTGGTTCTGGCCCTTGGTTATCTGTGGCTGGCAGCAGGTTCCGACACAGCCAGAATCGCCGGAAATGATTGGCTACCTCTACTGCGCTGACTGCGGGATTGCCTACCCATTTCGGAATATTACTTTCGCATCCAATTGATTTTTATAGATTTTAAAAGCCAAAAACACAACCGGGATATGTCCGGTAAACGAGCTGGTCCGGACACCGGTTTGTCCTTGAGAAATATCAAGAATGACTCCCTGCTCCTCTTTGCACAATGGTGTCGAGAAGCCCGGATTCCGCCCTGAATGCGGTCATGGGTATGTTAACCGAGGGAGTCAAAATCATGGCGAAAACCAACGCGGACATCGAACACTGGGATGTCGAAAGCGAAGAATTCTGGGAGCGGGAGGGCAAACGCATAGCCTCCCGCAACCTGTGGATTTCCATACCCAGCCTGCTGATAGGCTTTGCCGTCTGGCTGATGTGGGGAATGATCACCACCCAGATGAAGAACCTGGGCTTTCCCTTCAGCATTGACCAGCTATTTACCCTTTCTGCGATTGCAGGACTGTCTGGCGCCACCTTGCGGATTCCCGCCTCGTTCATGATCAAGATTGCCGGCGGGCGCAACACCGTATTCCTGACCACGGCGCTGCTGATGATCCCGGCGGCTGGCACCGGCTTCGCCCTGATGAATCCGGACACGCCCTTCATCGTTTTCCAGGCCCTGGCATTGCTCTCGGGTATTGGTGGCGGTAACTTCGCCTGCTCCATGAGCAACATCAGCACCTTCTACCCGAAAAGCAAGCAAGGTTATGGCCTGGGTATGAACGCCGGGCTGGGTAACTTCGGCGTGACCACCATGCAGGTGGTGATTCCGCTGGTGATGACCGTTGGTATTTTCGGCGCCCTGGCAGGTGATCCGATGCAACTGCAAAGCCCGAGCGGCACGCTGATTGGCCGTATCGAGGCAGGCACTGACACCTGGATCCAGAACGCCGGCTTTATCTGGCTGGTGTTCCTGATTCCGCTGGCGTTTGCCGGATGGTTCGGCATGAACAACCTGAAAGTGGTTACTCCAAATCCAGGCAACCCTCTTTCAGCGTTTGGCAAGATCCTCGGACTCTATGGGGTTGGCCTCCTGGCGTCTGTTGCCGGCGTCTGGGTCCTGAGCGTGCTGAATATGTGGCTGGCCCTACCGCTGACCATCATTCTCACATTGATTCTTCTGCGCCTGATCCCGGGCGACATCAAGCCCAACATACAGAACCAGTTTGCGATCTTCAGCAACAAGCACACCTGGTCCATGACCGTGCTCTACATCCTCACCTTCGGTTCTTTCATCGGTTTCTCCGCTGCGCTGCCGCTGTCCATCAGTGTTATCTTCGGCAACATGATGGACGTCGCTGCCGACGGCACCGTAACCCGGGTGGTAAACCCTGATGCGCCGAGCGCATTGACCTGGGCCTGGATGGGACCGTTTGTGGGCGCCCTCATCCGCCCTGTCGGCGGCTGGATCTCCGACAAGGTCGGCGGCTCCATCGTTACCCAGATCATCTCGGTGGTCATGGTGATAGCCTCCGTGGCCACCGGCTATGTGATGATGCTGGCGTATAACTCAACCGATCCGAACGCCTACTTTGCGCCCTTCCTGATTCTGTTCATCATCATGTTTGCGGCCAGCGGTATCGGCAATGGCTCCACTTTCCGCAGTATCGGGTTCATCTTCAACCAGCAACAGAAAGGGCCGGTTCTAGGCTGGACCTCAGCGGTTGCAGCCTACGGTGCCTTCATTGCGCCACGGGTTATGGGCCAGGAAATTCAGGCTGGCACTCCGGAAGTGGCCATGTACGGGTTTGCAGTATTCTACGCGCTCTGCCTGGTGGTTAACTGGTGGTTCTATCTGCGCAAGAACGCGTACATAAAGAATCCTTGATACTGAGTTCGCGTATAAACCGGCGCCCGTCAAGGGCGCCGTTTTTTTGTCTGCAACATCCCACCACAGGCTGCCCGCTTCACCTGACAAATGACGGATTGGCTGGCAAATGCTAGATTTAAGATAATGGTTTAAAGTTCAACAGAATCAGGGAGCCTGCCATGTCCTTCGAAGAGCTCTTTGACGCAAGTTACGAACGCGTCCTTCACCCCCCTCCTGGAGCCCCTGACTTTTTTGAAGCCTTCTACCGCCGATTCCTGATGTCTTCGCCAGAAGTACGGATACTGTTTCGTAATACAGACATGGCAGTTCAGCGAAGCATGCTGAAAAAATCCTTTTTCAGTCTCATAGCATTCTACGCCAGCGGCAGCGTTGACGATGTCCTCCACCGAATTGCCTGCCTGCACAGCGCCCGCTATCTCAATGTTAAGCCCCACCTCTACGACCTCTGGCTCGACTGCCTGACGGATACGGTAAGAGCCTATGACTGGGAGTTCAGCGACGATATCGAACTGGCCTGGAGGTTGGTTCTGAATCCTGGAATCACTTACATGAAATTCGGCTACGATCACTTCTGATCTGAGGCACACAAACAAAAAAAAGGCCGCCGGGCAATGCCTCGGCGGCCTTTTCTTCGACAGTGCCGGGTTAGCTGATAGCGGCAGCCTGCCGGCGACGCTCTTCCTCTTCAATCTGGAGGTCCACAGAGGACACCTGGTATTCGTCTGCAAACCCTGATTCCGGCTCTTTCAGCCACATCATGCATAACAGCCAACTGATGAAGGCGCCGCCGGCAATGATGTAGAAGAACTGAGTCGGGGTTACGAAGGTGAAGATGGTCAGGTACACCACTGCACCCACGTTGCCATAAGCCCCGGCCATACCGGAGATCTGCCCGGTGAGGCGTCGCTTGATGGAGGGGATGATGCCAAAGGTTGCACCCTCGGCACCCTGCACGAAGAACGAGGTGAATACGGTAATGCCCACGGCAATAATCAGCGGCCAGTTAGAGTTCATCAGACCCATCAGCGCGAAGCCCACCGAGATGCCAAACATGTAGCTGAGCATCACAAACCGGCGGTTGCCCATACGGTCTGAAACCAGGCCACCCATCGGGCGTGCCACCAGGTTCACGAAAGCGAAGGAGGCAGCGATAAGGCCAGCGGCGGTCGCACTCAGGCTCCAGGTTTCCTCGAAGAACATCGGCAGCATGGACACCACTGCCAGCTCGGCACCAAAGTTGGCGAAGTACGTGCTGTTTAGCGCAGCCACACTGTTGAATGGGTATTTGTCGTCCTCAGGCACGCCCTGTTTGAGCAACGGAACGTTTACCCGGAGAATCTGGATAATCTGATAGCACACAATGGCCACGATCATGGTGTAGCAGATCGCAGCTCCGGTGGCGCTCAGGTACCCCATGTTCTCGATGCGCCATACCAGGATGCCGAGCACACCGACCAGCGGAATGGTCCAGAGGATCAGCTTGATCATGTCGCCCCAACTGCTGACCTCCAGTGCCACGGCCTTGCGAGGCTTGCGGTGAACAGTGCCAACAGGACCGTCGGTAATCGCAAACCAGTAGTAAACGCCGTAGGCCGCCATCACGATCGCGCTCTGGGCGATCGCCCAGCGCCAGCCATCTTCACCGCCATACATTTGCAGGGCGATGGTCGGCAGAGTGATTGCAGCAGCGGCGGAACCGAAATTGCCCCAACCCGCATAGAAGCCTTCGGCAAAGCCGATGTCTTTCGGTTTGAACCACATGGCGGTCATGTGGATGCCCACCACAAAGCTGGCACCGATGGAGCTGAGCACCAGGCGGCTGACCAGGAGCTGTGTCATGGTGTTACCGAAGGCAAACACCAGCGCCGGAATGGACATCAACACCATCAATACAGAGAACACGCGCCGGGGCCCGAAACGGTCCAGAGCCATGCCCACGATAATCCGGGCAGGTATGGTCAGCGCCACGTTGCAGATCGCAAACAGGCGAAGATCGTCTGCGGTAAGCCAGTTGACGCTCTTGAGCATGCTGGATGCCAGCGGCGCCATGTTGAACCACACATAGAAGGTTATAAAGAATGCAATCCAGGTCAGGTGCAAAGCCCTGATCTCCGGGTTCTTGACGTGGAAAACGTCTGCGACTTTCATGTCAGCCTCCCGGGCTTTCAGATACAGAAGCGGTTAAGCCCCAGGCTCAACGGCTGGGCAGAATAAGAAGCGGGCACTGGATACGGCGGGCGAGGAAGGAACTCACGCTGCCGAAGGTCATGTAGTCCAGTTCGTCCACGAAATAGGTCAGCGAGCGGGCAATGAAGCCACCATCCGGCTCATGGCTGTGGCGTGCAATTACCAACATCTCCGGGTGGATTTTTTTCTCCGCTGCATACAGCAGCATCTTTCTGGGGTCGCCCTCCAGAAGCATGGTTTCAGCCGCGATCTGCTCCTGCTGGCACACCTCCATGGCCTCTGCGAGATGCCCCTTCAGATCAGCCACTTCCTGCTGGAACAGGTCCTCATTTCCGGATGTGATATCCCGGGGATTTTCAGCCACTGCAACCAGGGTGATTACGGGCTTGAGGTCGCGGAACATGGTGATGGTCTGGGCCAGTGCCAACCTGGCATTCCGCGAACCGTCGTAGGCAATCATGATTTTCATTTTGCGGGTTCTCCCAAAGGCGCTTTCGACGCCCCTGCGAGAGGCGCCCATTGATATCTGTCAGCATTAGCCCACACTCAGGTGCCGACCATATTTGACGTAAATCAACCTTGATAGCGCCTACCCCACGAGAGAAATCAAAGGCCTATCCCCCTGGCTACAAAAAACCCCAATCGCCTACCACCAGCGCACCCAGCAGGAGGTACCTCCAATGCCCCGCATCGAAAGACCCTGTTTTTGTTAAGGTTTAAGAGGTGTTTTCAGACGTCATTTGATCAAAGTCCGGAGGGAACGGAGCATGGCCAACATCCCGTCAAAGTCAGAACAAAACCGTGCGCTCGGTTTATCCACGTTTGCCTTCACCCTGTGCTTTGCGGTGTGGACCATTTTCTCGATTATTGGCATCCGACTCAGCGAAGACCTGGGGCTGTCGGATACCCAGCTTGGCCTGCTGATGGCCACCCCTATTCTCACCGGCTCTATCAGCCGGCTGTTCCTGGGCATCTGGACGGACCGCTACGGGGGCCGTTGGGTGTTCGGCATCCTGATGCTCACTACTGCCGCGTGCGTGTATTTGCTCACCTTCGCAACCACTTACCTTATGTTGCTGGTGGGCGCCCTGGGGGTTGGCCTGGCTGGCGGGGCCTTTATCGTCGGGGTCGCCTACACGGCGGCATGGTTTGAACCGGAACGCCAGGGAACTGCTCTGGGGATTTTTGGCGCGGGCAATGTGGGTGCTGCGGTGACCAACTTCGGGGCCCCATTCCTGCTGGTCGCCTTCGGGTGGGAGAGTACTGCACAGATCTACGCCACTGTGCTGGCAGTCATGGGTGTGATCTTCATACTCCTTGCCAAAGAAGACCCAATGGCGGCCGAGCGGGCCGGCACCAAGGCCAAATCCTTCATGGAGCAGATGGAGCCACTCCGTGAGCTGAGGGTCTGGCGATTTGCCCTGTATTATTTCTTCGTGTTCGGCGCCTTTGTCGCCCTGGCACTCTGGCTACCCCACTTCCTGATCGGCGTCTACGGACTGGACATCAAGACTGCAGGTATAATCGCGGCGCTCTACACCATCCCGGCATCGCTGTTTCGCATCCTGGGAGGCTGGATGTCGGACCGCTTCGGCGCCCGCCGGGTCATGTACTGGACCTTCGGCGCCTCGGTTGTATGCACCTTTCTGCTGAGCTACCCGCCCACGGAGTATGTGGTGAATGGCATCGAAGGCGATATCCGCTTTACCCTGGCGATGAGCCTGCCAATGTTCGTGGCACTGATCTTCACCCTCGGCTTCTTCATGTCCCTGGGCAAGGCCGCGGTCTACAAGCACATTCCCGTGTATTACCCCATGCATGTGGGCGCCGTCGGCGGCGTGGTGGGTATGATCGGGGGCCTCGGCGGCTTTATTCTTCCACTGACCTTCGGCGCACTGAATGATCTCACTGGCATCTGGCAGAGCTGCTTTATGCTGATGTTCGTCATCGTCGCTGCTGCCCTGATCTGGATGCATTATGCCATCCGGTCCGCAGAGCGGGTCGAGTGGGCTGCCAACGAGGAGAGAACCGATCTGCCGGAGCTGGCCTCTCCCCAACTTTTCTACCCACTGAATCGAAAAAAACCGTAACCGGAATTGTTGATTTCGCCTCGCCGCCCCCGTCTTCGGGGGCTTTTTTTCGCGTATAATCCGCGTTCACACAGGAGCTCGGCGAGCCTCTGTCTGCTGCCCGACTACCTCTGGAGCGTTAACGTATGTCCCCGGAAATGAACCCTGCCTCAGGCTTCAACCAGTTGCGCCAAATCGAATCCAGCAAGATCTTTCAGACTTTGGTGATCACCATCATCATCCTGTCCGCACTGACCATCGGCGCCAAGACCTACGACTTGCCAGTCCTGGTGGAACAGAGCCTGACGGTGATGGACAACGCCATCACCGTGTTTTTCCTGATCGAGATTCTGTTCCGCTTTTCTGCCAGCCCGGTCAAACGGCGCTTTCTCCTCGACGGCTGGAACCTGTTCGATACCCTGGTGGTCATCGGCAGCCTGATTCCGCTCGACAACTCGGAAGCAGTGTTGCTGGGGCGTCTGTTGAGAGTGTTCCGGGTGTTGCGTCTGGTGTCGGTGGTGCCGGAGCTGCGCTTTCTGATCAACTCCCTGTTAAAAGCCATCCCGCGCATGGGCTACATCGCTCTGCTGATGTTCATTATTTTCTATATCTACGCGGCCATGGGCTCGATGTTCTTCGCCAGCGTCGATGACAAGCTATGGGGCGATGTCGCCATTGCCATGCTCACGCTGTTCCGGGTAGCCACCTTTGAAGACTGGACGGACGTCATGTATGCCACCATGGAGCAATACCCGCTCAGCTGGATTTACTACCTGACATTCATCTTCCTGACTGCTTTCGTGTTCCTGAACATGATGATCGGCGCAATTCTTGAGGTCATGAGCGAAGAACAGAACGCCAAGGAGGCGCAGAAGGCCCACGACGAGCGGGACGAGATTACCCGCCAGCTCCAGGGTGTACAGCAACAGCTGGAGGAGCTGACGAGGCAGGTTGCTGGCAGGGACCGGGAATAGCGACAGAAATAAGCGTTTACCAGAAGACCGGCTTATTGACTGCCAGATGGAAAATGGCTGTGATCTGTACCAGTGCAATTACAGCCGCTGCCACCCGCGCCGGGGTTCCGAGCGTTGTTTTCAGCGCAAACAGACCGGCGATAATGTAACCAATCAGCAGAAAGATCTTGGCTGTCAGCCAGCCGTGCACAAACGGCATCCAGGGCGTTACAAACAACAGGCTGATGGCCGCCACCAGCAGGATGGTGTCGTTCGCGTGAGGAATCCAGCGCAGCGGCGTTTTCCGCCAGTCAGGCTTACCAACCCCATCCAGCAACAGACGCAAGGCAAACAGCACTACCGTGAGGTAGGCTGCGGTCATATGGATACTTTTCAGAATCAGGTAACCACTCATAAATCATCCTTTTGTGAATCAAAATGATAGAGGAATTGTACGCAGAAATACCCCCTACCGGGTATGTTCTTTCTGACGCCTCACATATAACATGTATAGCACTTATATGTATTAGCGGAGGCAATCATGCAGGCGACCCCAAAAACCCGTCAAACCGATGCCGCCAGCATCAGCCAGCTGTTCAGCTACCCGTTCCGGATTTTCTTCCTGTCCATGACGGTACTGGCACTGCTCGCCATTCCCCTCTGGGTCATGCAGGTTAATGGTATTATCAACCTGCCCCTGGCCTTGCCGGGCCTGTTCTGGCACCAACATGAGATGCTGTTCGGTTTCCTGTCGGCCGCCATCGCCGGTTTCCTGCTAACCGCCGTCTGTGTCTGGACCCAGACGGAGCGCACCCACGGATTGCGCCTGGTACTGCTCTGGGGAGTCTGGCTGGCTGGCCGTCTTTTGCTTGCCTTCGGTGCCGGCGTCCCGGACTGGCTGGTGCATGCCGTGAACCTGGCCTTTCTGCCACTGGTCATGCTCGATGCCGGCTGGCGGATCTGGCATGCCCGTCAGAAGCGGCAGCTGCTGATCCTTCTGGTTCTAGGGCTGCTCTGGCTTCTGCAGATAGGATTCGTAACCCGGCTGGACATGACCTTCAGTTACGGCGCCCTGGTCATGGCCATGGCGCTTATCAGCATCATTGGCGGGCGTATCACTCCCGCCTTCACCACCGGCTGGCTTCGTCAGCGAGGGTTGGACAGCACCACCGTGAAAACCATTCCAGCACTGGATATGGCCACCTTGTTCAGCCTGATTGTGCTTATGGTCTCACTGATCACGGGCGGGCAAACCGTGACCGGCGTATTGGCTGCTGTTGCAGGCACCCTGATGCTGGTGCGACTGGCCGGCTGGAAAGGCTGGCTGGTTCGCAGAGACCCACTACTCTGGGTTCTGCACCTGTCTATCCTCTGGGTGCCTGTGGCACTGTTCCTGCTGGCCGGCACATTGCTTGCCGGCTGGCCATCCAACGCCTGGAGCCACGCCGCCGGCACGGGCGCAGTGGCATGCCTGATTCTCGGTGTTATCGCCCGGGTTTCCCTCGGCCACACGGGTCGGCCACTGGTTCTGCCCAAAGGTATGGTGACCGCATTTTTCGCGATTCATCTGGCTGCACTTATCCGGGTCCTGACAGCCTTCGGGGTGGTCGGCTGGAATCCGGGCATCGGCGCCAGCGCGCTGCTCTGGTTGTTCGCGTTCAGTATGTTCCTGTTCCGCTACACCCGGGTACTGACCAGTCCACGCCCGGACGGCCGCGAGGGATGAGTTGCTGATACCCTCCAGCGCCACCCTCTCCCCGGCAGATCTTTGATGGCCGCCCCCCTCATCCCGGCAAAAAACCGACAATCATCCACTAAAGGTCAATAGATCATTGCCAAATACGCGCTAAAGTATGAGGAAATCATTTTGTAACAGAGATACTGGCACTATGAACCCGGATCATTTTGATAAAGAAGACCTGATCAAATGTGGCCATGGCACGCTCTTCCCTGGCTCCATGCGTCTGCCCATTGATGAGATGCTGATGTTCGACCGCGTCATTCATATAGCTGATGACGACGGTCTGTTTGGCAAGGGCAGTATCGTGGCCGAACTCGACATCAACCCGGACCTCTGGTTTTTCAAGGTGCACTTTGTTGATGATCCCGTTATGCCCGGCTGCCTGGGACTGGACGCCATGTGGCAACTGGTGGGTTTCTTTCTCGCCTGGGGGGGCGGAGAAGGCAAGGGACGCGCGCTGGGTTCCGGTGAAGTGAAATTTACCGGCCAGGTGCTGCCCACCGCCAAGAAGGTGACCTATCGCCTGGACCTCAAGCGCGTGATCAGGCGCAAGCTGACTATGGCAATTGCTGATGGCCGGATGGAAGTGGACGGCCGGGAAATCTACACTGCCAAAGACCTCCGGGTTGGCATGTTCACCTCCACCGATGATTTTTAGGAGTTAACAAGATGCGTCGTGTTGTAATCACCGGTATGGGCATTGTTTCCAGCCTTGGTACCAACCAGAAGGAAGTCACTCAGTCCCTCAGGGAATCCAGGCCCGGCATTGGCTTCAGTGAAGAGGCTCGGGACAATGGCCTGCGCAGTCATGTCTGTGGCCAGATAAACCTGAACCTTCAGGAGCTGATTGACCGAAAACTCTTCCGGTTTATGTGCCCGGCCTCTGGTTACACTTACCTGGCCACCCGTGAAGCCATTGAGCAATCCGGGCTCACGGATGAGCACATTCGGGCGAACTCCACCGGCGCCATTTTTGGCACGGGCGGCGCATCGACAGTTGAGCTACTGGACGCCATTGATACTCACCGCGCCAAAGGCATTCGCCGGGTAGGCCCTTACCGGGTGCCTCGCACAATGGGCAGCGCGATCAATGCATCCATCGCAACCGCCTTTGGCATTACCGGCGTGAACTACGGAATCACATCGGCCTGCGCCACCAGCGCCCACGCCATCGGCCACGCTGCAGACCTGATCGCTCTCGGCCGTCAGGACATTATGCTTGCCGGCGGCGGCGAGGACATCCACTGGACACTGAGCCTTCTGTTCGACGCCATGGGTGCCCTGTCCACCAAATATAACGATACGCCCGAAACTGCATCCCGCACCTATGACGGTTCCCGTGATGGTTTTGTTATTTCCGGTGGTGGGGGAACTCTGGTTCTGGAAGCCCTGGAGCATGCGGAAGCACGGGGCGCCACCATTCTCGGGGAGCTGGTCGGCTTCGGTGCCACGTCCGACGGGGCCGATATGGTGGCTCCCAGCGGTGAAGGCGCGGTCCGCTGCATGCAGCAGGCCATGAAAAACGTCAAAGGCGAAATCAGCTACATCAATACCCACGGCACCAGCACACCGGCCGGGGATGTAACTGAGCTGAAGGCACTGAAACAAACCTTCGGGGATAACATTCCGCCACTGAGTTCAACGAAGCCTCTGTGTGGACATGCCCTGGGTGCCGCTGGCGTGCACGAAGCCATCTATAGTCTCATCATGCAACGGGAAGGTTTTATTGCTCCGTCAGCCAACATCCAGACACTGGACGAAGAGGCCGAGGGTTACCCGATCGTACGCGAGCGCATGGACAACCAGAGCCTGGACCTGGTTATGAGCAACAGCTTCGGCTTTGGTGGAACCAACGCCACACTGGTCTTCAAGAAAACCTGATCGAGCGGTACTCAGCCGGAGAAGTGCCCATCCAGCGCTTGAAAGCCCGGCTGAACGCGCTCAGCTCCGAGAACCCAAGCTGCTCGGCAATCTCCACCAGCGGCTTGGTCTTATCCTGCATGTAAGTCAGTGCCTGCTTACGCCGGACATCTTCTAAAAGGCGGGCAAAGGTCAAACCCTCCCGCCTCAGTTTCTTGTGCAGGGTGTAACGGCTCATGTGCAGTTGTGATGCCACAACCTCCACGCCTACCTTACCCCGTGCCAGCTGAACACTGATCAGCGAACTCACGCGCGCACTCAGCGAAACACGAGCCACCTCCGGCCTCAGAGGCTCTGATGCCATACCAAACTCCTCCTGATGCTCTTTCTCGACCCAACAAGTCACGCAAACAGCGTACACGTGTTAGCTGAAAACAATCAATAATACCCTTGCGCAGGATCAAGGGAAAGCCCGCCAAATTCCGGCAAAATGCCCACCTTTTCGATACGGCGGACCTGTATCCGCAATCAAAAGCAGTACAAACCTTCCTGGAGCCGACATGAAAACCCCGGAACTGCTCGCCCCCGCAGGCACCCCCGAACACCTTGAAACGGCTTTCGCCTATGGCGCGGATGCTGTCTACGCCGGTCAGCCCCGCTACTCTCTGAGAGTAAGGAACAACAGTTTCAAGAACGTTGCAGCCCTGGGCGCGGGAATTGAACGAGCCCACCAGTTGGGAAAACAGTTCTACCTTGTATCAAACATAGCACCTCACAACAGCAAGGTGCGCACCTACCTGAAAGATCTGGAGCCGGTTCTGGAGCTGAAACCGGATGCCCTGATCATGTCAGACCCTGGCCTGATCATGCTGGTTCGCGAAAAATGGCCGGATCAGCCCATTCACCTTTCTGTTCAGGCAAACGCCGTTAACTGGGCGACTGTGGAATTCTGGAGAAGGCAAGGCATCAGCCGCGTCATTCTTTCCCGGGAGCTGGCGCTCGACGAAATTCGGGAAATCCGGGACCGAGTGCCGGCGATGGAACTGGAAGTCTTCGTGCATGGCGCCTTGTGTATGGCCTATTCCGGTCGTTGCCTGCTGTCCGGGTATATGAACCACCGTGATGCAAACCAGGGGGCCTGCACGAACGCCTGCCGCTGGAATTACAAAGAAGTGCAGCACAGCCAGGACCAGACCGGCGATCTGATCGCGACTTCCGCCACCAACGCCGCTCAGGACGTCGAGCCTCGCGAGATCCTGCTGGAGGAACCCAACCGTCCTGGCGGCTTTATACCGGCCTACGAAGATGAACACGGCACGTACATCATGAACTCCAAAGACCTCCGCGCGGTTCAGCACGTGGCGGAGCTGGCAAAAATGGGCATTCATTCTCTGAAAATCGAAGGCCGGACCAAAAGCAGCTATTACGTGGCCCGCACTACTCAGGTTTACCGGCGCGCTATTGATGAGGCTTTACACGGCAAACCCTTCGACATGAGCCTGATGGACGAACTCGAAGCCCTTTCGAACCGGGGCTACACCGAAGGCTTCCTGCGCCGCCACCTGCCCCAGGAGTACCAGAACTATGAACAAGGTTCCTCCTATCCGGGAAGCCAACAGGTCGTCGGCGCCATTATCAACGATGATGGCAAGTGGCTGACCATTGAGGTGAAAAACAAATTTGCGACCGGCGATCAGCTGGAGCTGATTAATCCGTCGGGCAACCTCCGGTTTTGCACAAGCACCATGGAGAGCATCAACGGGGGCAAAATGGACTATGCACCAGGCAGTGGCTACACCGTTCGCATTCCACGCCCCGCGGGCACGCCCGAGAGCCTGGACAACAGCTACCTGACCAGGGTCTTTCAACCAGAGACCTGACTCGTCACACCCCTTCCCTTGGTGCCCGGTGCCCTGATTACTGTATAATCAGGGCACGCACAATTTAATACCTGACTATTTTACTATGGTATTGTACAATAGCTCGCCAGAAGCAACGGAACGGGCCTGCTTTCTTGTTTATAAACAACGCAAGCCCACGATATCCGTCATCCAAAAACCGATTGCAGGGCGTATCCATCAGGTGAGCGACCACTGCAACACCCAAACTGATGACATACGCCCGACGGCCAGATAACCCTGGCCGTCGGCACACCAAGGGCCAAACGGCCCGTGATGAGAGAATACGGAGCGACGATCATGGCGACCACCGACAAAGAGGTGAACGAGCTGATCAAACGGGAATACGAACACGGTTTCATAACCGACATTGAATCCGACACGTTTGAGCCCGGCCTGAATGAAGACGTAATCGCCCGCCTTTCCGGGATCAAGAAAGAACCGGAATGGATGCTGGAGTGGCGCCTGAAAGCCTATCGTCGCTGGCTCGAAATGGAGGAGCCAGACTGGGCGCATGTTGGCTACCCCAAAGTCGACTACAACTCGATTTCATACTATTCCGCGCCCAAGCGCAGGGAAGACATGCCCCAGAGCCTGGATGAAGTCGATCCCGAGCTGCTCAGGACATACGAAAAGCTGGGCATTCCCCTGCACGAGCGCGAGAAACTTGCCGGCGTAGCGGTGGATGCGGTGTTCGATTCCGTTTCCGTCGCAACCACCTTCAAGGAACCGCTGGCCAAGGCCGGTGTAATCTTCTGCTCCATCTCGGAAGCAATCCAGGACTACCCCGAACTGGTCAAAAAATACCTGGGCTCGGTGGTTCCTGCGGGCGACAATTTCTTTGCCGGCCTGAACTCAGCGGTCTTCTCCGACGGCACCTTTGTGTATGTGCCGAAAGGCGTGCGCTGCCCCATGGAACTGTCCACCTATTTCCGCATCAACGCGGCCAATACCGGCCAGTTTGAGCGCACCCTGATCATTGCCGAAGACAGCAGCTACGTGAGTTACCTCGAAGGCTGCACCGCACCCATGCGTGACGAGAACCAGTTACACGCGGCTGTGGTTGAGCTGGTGGCGCTGGATGACGCCCAGATCAAATATTCGACCGTCCAGAACTGGTATCCGGGCGACGAAGAAGGCAAAGGCGGCATTTTCAACTTTGTCACCAAGCGCGGCGCCTGCATCGGCAAGAATTCAAAAATTTCCTGGACCCAGGTCGAGACCGGTTCTGCTGTAACCTGGAAATACCCGAGCTGCGTCCTGCGGGGCGAAAACAGTGTTGGTGAGTTCTATTCAGTCGCGCTGACCAATAACTACCAGCAGGCGGATACCGGTACAAAGATGATCCATCTGGGCAAGAATACCTCCAGTACCATCATCTCCAAAGGCATCTCTGCCGGCAAAAGCTCCAACGCCTACCGGGGGCTGGTCAAGTTTGGCCCCGGAGCAGAGGGTGCGCGCAACTTTACCCAGTGTGACTCGCTGCTCATTGGTGATCGTTGCGGCGCGCACACCTTCCCGTACATTGAAAGCAAGAACAAGTCTGCCATCGTGGAGCACGAGGCCACCACCTCCAAGGTTAGTGACGAGCAAATGTTCCTCTGCCGCCAGCGTGGTATTGAGCCGGAGCAGGCCGTGTCCATGATCGTAAACGGTTTCTGCAAAGAGGTGTTCAAGGAACTCCCGATGGAGTTCGCAGTGGAAGCGGGCAAGCTGCTCGAGGTAAGCCTCGAAGGTTCTGTTGGCTAACAGCAGTGCCAGCCCCGGACACTGACAAACGAATTCATACAGATTAACGAAGAGAGAATCCCACAAATGCTGAGCATCAAGAATCTGCACGCATCGGTTGATGGCAAAGAAATCCTCAAGGGCATCAACCTGGAGATCAAGGCCGGGGAAGTTCACGCCATCATGGGCCCGAACGGCTCGGGCAAGAGTACTTTGTCCCAGGTGCTGGCAGGCAACGAAGCATTTGAAGTCACTGACGGCGAGATCACGCTGAACGGCGAAAACCTGCTGGATCTGGAAACGGAAGAACGCGCACGTGAAGGCATCTTTCTGGCATTCCAGTATCCGGTGGAGATTCCGGGCGTCAGCAACCTGCAGTTCATGCGAACCGCGGTTAACGCCATGCGGGCGCACAAGGGCGAGCCGGAGATGAACGCGGCGGAATTCATGAAGCTCGCGCGGGAAGTATCCAAACAGGTCGACCTGGACCCGGCCTTTCTTAAGCGCGGGGTGAACGAAGGCTTCTCCGGTGGAGAAAAGAAGCGTAACGAAATCATGCAGGCGCTGTTGCTCCAGCCGAAACTGGCGATTCTGGATGAAACCGACTCGGGCCTCGATATCGACGCCCTGCAAGTCGTTTCCAACGGCGTTAATGCTCTGCGCGCCGAAGACCGCGCCATTTTAATGGTGACCCACTACCAGCGCCTGCTGAACCACATTGTGCCAGATCATGTGCACGTGCTGGCCGGCGGCAAGATCGTCAAATCCGGTGGCCGTGAGCTGGCGCTGGAACTGGAAGAGCGCGGCTACGGCTGGCTGGGCATCAAGGACGAAGAAACTGCCGACAGTTCAGCCAACTAAGGAGCTCGCGGAATGAAACCAGCACCCACTCTTTCCACCGCGTTCCTGCACCCGGCCGGGCAGTCCCTGCCAGAGCCGCTGCTCACGCTGCGCAAACAGCGTGGCACCGCTCTGGTAGAAATGCCGCTACCAACGCGCAAAACCGAAAACTGGAAGTACTCCAGCAAGTACCTGAAGCTGACGGACGACATGGCCATTTCTCTGCCGGCAGAAGGCAAGACCGGCAGCAGCCTGGCTGTGCCGGGCTATAAGGTCGTGTTTCTGAACGGCGTGATGATGCCGGAGGCCTCCGAGTATCCGGACCTGGATGGCATCAGCATTCAAAGCTTCAGTGACCTGAGCGACAAAGAGGCCGCCGAACTGGCGGATCGCCTGGACAGCACTCTGGACAACAAGGCCGTGCAGCTGGCCCGACTCAACTCCGCGCGTTTCGAGGACGGCCTGCTGGTTCGACTGAAGCCGGAGGCAGTTCTTGACCAGCCCCTGTTTATCGTTCACGAAGTGACTGCAAACGCCAGTGGGTCTGCCTTCCCGCGGATTTTTGTCGATGCCGGTCGTCACAGCCAGATCACAATGGTCGAGGAATACATCTCCAGCGGTGCAGAGGCGGTGATGGTCAATACCGTCACCGAGTTCAATCTGGCCGAAGGTGCCAACCTCACCAGCATCCGCCTGAACATGGAAGGCGAGAACGTTCAGCACATCGGCGCGACCGGCGTGCGTCAGCATGGCAGCTCCCGGTTCGAAAGCCACTGTGTTGGCTTTGGGGGCCCCCTGCGCCGCCACGACCTGCAGGTTCGACTGGAAGGTGAAGGTGCCGAATGCAAACTCAATGGGGTCGTGGTAACCCAGGGTAAACAGCACTATGACAACCACACCAACATTGAGCATGTGGCGGCCCACTGCAACAGTGAGGAAAACTACCGCAACATCGCTGCGGATCAGTCCCATGCGGTCTTCAACGGACGGATTCATATCCACCAGGACGCCCAGAAGTCCATCGCAGATATGAACAACAAGAACCTGTTGCTGTCCAACGGAGCTGAGATCGATACCAAACCGGAGCTGGAGATCTACGCGGACGATGTGAAATGTGCCCATGGCGCCACCATCGGCCAGCTGGATGAAACCTCCCTGTTCTATCTGGTGTCCCGTGGTATTGGCCGACGCGAGGCCAATGTTTTGTTAACCATGGCCTTTATCAATGAGCTGGTTGAACAGATTCCGGTGGAGGCGGTCAGAGAAACCGCTCAAACACGACTCAACCAGTTCTTCGATCAGACGTTCGAGGAGGCGTAACCGGTTATGACGGATTTGTCCGTGGCAAACGCAGCCAACAAGCCGGCGTTCGATGTAGAAGCTATTCGCCGGGACTTTCCCATCCTGTCACAACAGGTGAATGGAAAGCCGCTGGTGTATCTGGACAACGGTGCATCGGCCCAGAAGCCGGTTGCCGTTCTGGATGCCATGGACCGTTATTACCGGGAAATGCATTCAAACGTTCACCGTGGAGCACACACCCTCGGAGACCGTGCAACCGCAGCTTTCGAAGGCGCCCGGGAAACCGTACGCAACTTCCTGAATGCGGAAAGCACCCGGGAAATCATCTGGACCCGGGGCACCACAGAGGCTATCAACCTGGTGGCGAACGGCCTGGCACCACGCCTGAACCCGGGCGATGAGATCCTGGTCAGTCAGATGGAGCACCACGCCAACATTGTGCCCTGGCAGATGATCGCCGAGCGCACCGGCGCGAAAGTTGTGCCCATCCAGATTACCCCGGAAGGCGAGCTTGACCTGGAATCCTTCACCAGCCTGCTCAACGACCGAACCCGGATTTTCGCGATTACCCATGTGTCCAACGTTCTGGGCACGGTGAACCCGATTACCGCATTGATTGAACAGGCCAAGGCCCGCGGCATTCTCACCCTGGTGGATGGAGCCCAGGCGGTCCCCCACTATCAGCCGGACGTGCGGGCGCTGGGCTGTGACTTTTACGTGTTCTCGGCGCACAAACTGTTCGGGCCCACCGGCATTGGCGTGCTGTATGGCAAGGCGCAGTTGCTTGAGGAAATGCCTCCCTACCAGGGCGGCGGTGAGATGATTGAGCGGGTATCCTTCGAGCGAACTACCTGGAATACCCTGCCCTACAAGTTCGAAGCGGGCACACCGGCCATTGCCGAAGCAGTTGGCCTGGGCGCCGCCATCGACTACCTGGACAGCATTGACCGACGCGCGATGGAAGCGGCGGAAATCGCCCTGCTTGAGCGGGCGAACCAGCTGATCGAGACCGTGCCGGGCATGGAGATTATCGGTACTGCGGAACGGAAAGTTCCTGTGATGTCCTTTAAAATTGCCGGACTACACCCCAGTGATATTGGCACACTGCTGGACCAGCAGGGAATCGCGATTCGTACCGGTCACCACTGCGCCATGCCGCTGATGGATTTCTACGGAGTTCCCGGTACTGCCCGGGCTTCCTTTGCATTTTATAATACGTTGGACGAGGTGGAACAACTGTTTGCCGCCCTGCAGAAAGTCCAGCGCCTGTTTGCCTGATGGAGGTGGAATCATGACAGCTGAAGTCTTCACCCCGACCGTTGCCGTCACCATGACGCCCAGTGCGGTCAAGCACGTGCGCAAACAACTGGATAAAAAGCCGGAGGCCAAGGGCATCCGGCTGGCTATCAGGAAAAGCGGTTGTTCCGGCTTCAAATATGAAACCCAGTGGGTGGATGAAGCCACGCCGGACGACCGGATTTTCCACATTGATGGCGTCGATGTGTTTGTGAAAGAGGAACATTTGCCACTGGTTAACGGGATCGAGATCGATTTCGTGACCGAAGGCGTGAACTCCATGTTCCAGTTCCGCAATCCGAATGCCACCGCCGAGTGCGGCTGCGGAGAAAGTTTCACGGTGGCTTGATCGCCCTCTCTCCCTTGGCAAAATCGGCAGTAACAGATAGGTAGGTCGGAATAGCGTAGCGTGATCCGACAACACAGATTGAAAACAGTGAGGCCCGAACAGGCATGCAAGAACGGGAAGTGGTCCTGACCAAACGTGAGGTGGAAGCCCGCCTTGTTCCCGCCGGAACCGAAATCATGATCCCGGCAGATACCTTTGTGACTATCACCCAGTCACTGGGGGGCACCTTCACGGTGGCGGTAAATGGCAACCTTGCCCGTATTGAAGGTCACGACGCTGACGCTCTTGGCAAACAGCCACTGGAAAGCAGCTTTGATACGCCGGAAGACGGAACCGTCAACGAGAATCAGGTATGGGAAGCTCTCCGGAACTGCTACGACCCTGAGATCCCGGTTAATGTGGTGGATCTGGGGCTGATTTACGAGTGCAAAATTGAAAACGGTACCGAAGATGGCAACCAGGTTCACATCTTGATGACCCTGACCGCAGCCGGCTGTGGCATGGGGCCCGTGATCTGCGACGACGTCAAACGCAAGGTTGAGCATGTTCCGAATGTGGATAAGGTAACCGTGGACCTGACCTTCGATCCGCCCTGGAATAACGACATGCTGACAGACGAAGCCAAGCTCGAACTGGGAATGCTGTAATGAGCGCAAGTGAACAGGACTTTCTGAACAACCCGCTGGGCGCCGAAACCACCCTCGATGATGTCACCGACGCGTTCGAATTTCTGGATGACTGGGAAGAGCGCTATGCCTACATCATCGATCTCGGCAAGCAACTGCCGGCATTTCCGGAAGAGGCCCGGGTCGAAGAAAACTACGTCCATGGCTGCCAAAGCCAGGTATGGCTGATCCATCACTACGATGAAGCCAGTGGCAAACTCTACCTGCTGATTGACTCGGACGCGATGATCGTTCGCGGCCTGGCGGCTATTATCCTGGTAGCCCTGAACGGCAAGACTCCCAGAGAGCTGCTGACTACCGACATTGACGAGCTGTTCGAGAGCCTCGATCTTTTCCGTCACATCTCTCCGACCCGCGGCAACGGCCTGCGCGCCATGGTCAGTAAAATCCGGGATATTGCAGCAACCGAAGCCGCTGCCTGACGCTCTTTAAGCGGCTCGGGGCCTACCAGATGACCGCAATATCATCCCGCTGGATATTGACCTGCCCACTAATCATCGGCATCTGGCCGTTACTGAAATCCGGGTGAACATTGTTCAGGGTTACCGTTAACCCTGCATTCCTGAGTTCGGGGGTAGCCCCGGGCGCATCAAAATACCGGGCACTTCGGTAGAGGTGTAGTTCATCACCGGGACGGAGCCCAGCGGTTGCTCCGGACTCCAGGGTGACATTGTGACCATCCACTCTCGCGATCCGTGTCATGAAAGGCTGGCAGGCCACCGCTTCCGTCACCGCTTGGGCCATGTTGCCAATCACCTCTCCCACAGCCTTACCGTAAGCGGTTTTCTGAAAACCGGCTGAACCGAATCCGGACGAAGCGCCGGGGCCCGCATCCCATGCGGCGGTCGCGGCAAACTGCTCCTGATACACCGGTGAACCACTGAACCCATCAAAAACCATCAGATCCACAACGAAGCGACGCCCCTCATCCACAGCACCGATGCTGCGCTGCATTTTGTCCAGAACTGACGATCCCCAGGCTGACGGATCGGCAACGCCAAGGTCACGAATCACGCCAGTCACCACGAACTGCACCCCCATCTCCCGGGCCAGCTGAAGCACGTTGGTGAGCCGGTTACTTCCCTGCTGAACTGTCGGGGCGTTCCGCAGATCGTCGAACATTCGCAAGGTGGTGGCGCCAAAGACCTGAAGCAGGCCTGCGCTTCGCAGTTGCGACTGCAATTGCTGCGGCAAAATCTCGCCGGCATCATCAATGCGCCCGACGCGAGCCTGCGCCGGATACAGTACCGGAAAACCGGTTATTGCCACGCGTTTTTTCAGGCGCGCAGCCTCACCCGCACTGCAAGCGCCACCCTGACCTTGAGACATTTCGGCCCTTACGATAACCCGCAGCAGGTTGCCACTCCGATACTCGTCCACGATCCGGGCATTTCTGGCCTGCGCACTTGAGGCTACCTGCATCCGCGACTCCGTAAGCACACCGTTTTCCATGGTATCTCTGGTGCTGACCTGCGCTTCGTACTGCAACGCAAGATCACGGAACGCCGCTTTCCGGGCTTCAGCCCTTGCAGTGTCCAAGTCTCCACCATGAATACTGGCGTGCCCAACACCCTCCAGAACGATGGCCTGAACATTGGTGGCAAAGACCAGGAGAATGGCCAACACAGAGCGCATAAGCACCACAGAACAAAGCCTCATTGGAATGGTATCCCGATCATTCATTCTTCCCGTTATCAAATCAGTCCAGGTAATAGAGTGAGTCAACGCCCCTGCTCTGGACATCGCCAATACTGTCATTGTCACGGGGCATGGGAATGGGGCACAAGTCCTGAACCTGGTCATCCGCAACCTTTGACACGCAGGCACGGAACCTGGGCTCAAGCTTCAGTTCCATGACCGTTTCGACAACACCGTCGCTGTGCTCGTTCACCGCGACCATCTTGGCACCCCGAATGTAGCTATCGACGTAGGTACGAAAAACATCATTGCGAAGAACAAAATCATTTACCGTAGAGCTGCCGTAAATCACCGTGCCATACACCCGCTCTGCGAGGTTGCGGTAGGCATCCAGCTGAGACGCACGTCTGGCCAGAAGCCGTTTGCGCGTATTGAGGCGATCCTTGGACGCATCCTCATACGTACCGAAACCACTGACACGAACGGTAATAGGTTCCAGGTTCGTCTGGCGCTGATTGTCTTTCCTGTCGCTATCCCGATAGCTCCCGACTGGCGCGCAGGCAGCCAGCGTCAGAACCAGCAGGGGAACAAATATCCAGCGAAGGGTCATTTTTTTCTCTCCGAAAACGTCATTTGACGACTGCCATGAAAAAATCACGCCAATATTGATAACCCTCTGATATCTCAGTGGGTCTATTAAAACCCACGCCACTGGCAGCCCGGAGCGGCAAAAAACTGCCTACGTTACACATCGAAAACAAACCGTTACCGCTTATGTCATGAGCGGCCACGCGTTCTGCTCTAACCTCTTCCCGACGTAATCTTTTATTTACACCTTTACTCGAAAAGAAACAGGATCCTGCATGAATGGTAACCGCCTGACCAAATTGTCCCTGGCCATTGGCCTGTCTGTCGCATCCACATCCGCACTGGCAAGCCCACAGCAGTTTATGTCTTCGCGCTCGTTTGCCATGGGCGGTACAGGCGTTGCCACGGCGCAGCCCGCCGATGCCGCTGCAACCAACCCTGCCCTGATGGCCGGCAATCATCACGACTGGTCCGACGATTTCGGCCTGATGCTGCCTTCTTTCAACGTGCGGGCAGCCGATGAAGAAGAGACAGTCGATCAGGTTGACGACATCCAGGACGTCATCGACGAGTTCAACCGACTGGTTACCGACCTGCAGAATACGCCGTCCCAGCCAGGGGCTGAAGCGCTGGCGACAAATGCAACCGACCTCCGTGACCGACTGGTAAATTTTGATGAAGACACCGTGCGCGCAAATGTCGGACTCGGCCTGGCCGTTGCGTTTCCCGGCAAGGCCGTCTCTGTCGGTGTGTTCACCAATGCAAACATGACCGCGACAGTGCGAGGAGAGCTCTCAGACAACGACCGCATCCTGCTGGACGACATTGTTACCGCAGCAAATACCGGCACCGTCAATGATGTTGAAACAGTCATCAATAACGCGCCGGTTGATCAGGATGGCAATATTCAGTTCAACTCCCGAGGCCGGGTTCTGGCTTCCGCAGTCGGGGAAGTGGGCATCAGCTTCGCTCGTTCTTTTGAGCTGACCAACGGCAACAGCTTCCAGCTCGGACTGTCTCCCAAATACGTTGAGCTGCGCACCTTTCAGTACACCGAGTCGGTCTCTGGTTTCGATGACAATGAGTTCGATGGAGACCAGTATCAGACCGACAAGAGCGGCTTCAATCTGGATGTTGGCGCAGCCTATTCATTCGGCGACGAGAGTCAGTGGACGGCCGGCGTGGCGGTAAAAAACCTGATTCCAATGGAGCTGGATTCAAAAGTAAGCCCAGATCCACTCAAACAGGAAGAGCTAAGGACGCTGGAGCTTGACCCCATGGTCACTGCCGGCATTGCTCATAAGAGCGAGTACCACGTGATCACCGCCGAGGCTGACCTCACGAAAAAGGAAGCCTTCGGTTACGAGGATGACACTCAGTGGGTCGCCCTCGGCGCGGAATTCGACGCCTGGCGTTATGCACAGCTGCGCCTCGGTGTCCGCCACAATCTGGCGAGCAACGAGAACAGCAACGGCATTGAGGAGAAAACCCAGTTCACCGCAGGTCTTGGCCTGAATCTGCTGGGCCTGCGCATGGATCTTGGCGCCCTTTACAGTGATGCCGATGTGGGCGCCGCCTTGGAGTTTGGCACCGCATTCTGACCTCAGAACAGTGTTCAAAAAGGCCCGCCCGGTAGTCACCGGCCGGGTCTTTTTTATTCAGCGATTGAAGCCGGTTTGCCACGCCACGCCGGGAACCGGATAATTCCGGCAAACATTAGCCGAAAGGAACCTTCCGCTCCATGCAAACCTATCTGGTCGGTGGCGCTGTGCGCGATGAACTCCTTGGCCTGGACGTGAAAGACCGGGACTGGGTTGTGGTCGGTGCCACACCAAAGGAAATGCTCGACCGTGGCTTCAAACAGGTGGGTGCGGATTTCCCGGTTTTTCTCCATCCCGAAACCCGGGAAGAATATGCCCTGGCCAGAACCGAACGCAAACACGGCCACGGCTACCACGGCTTCAGCGTCTACAGTGCGCCGGACGTCACCCTGGAGGAAGATCTCATCCGCCGGGACCTCACCATCAATGCCATGGCCAGAGACGAACAGGGTGAGCTCGTGGACCCTTTCCATGGCCAGAGAGACCTTGTAAATCGCAAACTTCGACACGTCTCCGAAGCCTTTACCGAAGACCCCCTGCGTATTCTCCGTACTGCCCGGTTTGCGGCGCGATTTCAGCCCATGGGATTTGAAGTCTGTGAAGAAACCATGGCGCTGATGCGCGCCATGGTCGCCGATGGCGAAGTGGACCACCTGGTTCCGGAGCGGGTCTGGCAGGAGATTCAGCGGGCACTGCATGAAAGGGAGCCCGGCACCTTTTTTGAGGTACTCCGGGACTGCAAAGCCCTGGACGTGCTCGCGCCTGAGCTGGTTCCGGAAAGCCCGTTTTCCGCAGCTCTCGCGGCTCTCCGCTGCATCCACCGCCAGCAAGGCTCCACCGAGGAGCGGCTTGCTGCACTCATGTCGCCACTGCCCGAAGATGCCTGTAACGCCCGGACAAAAGCCCTCAAGGCACCCAATGACTGCCAGAACCTGGCTCGTCTGACAGTGGTATTTATCCCGGCCATGAAGAGCCTGGCCAGCAATCAGCTGACCGGCGAGAGCCTGCTTGCCCTGCTGGATGCGGCCGATCTCTGGCGTCGCCCGGAACGGTTTTCCGCCTTAATCAGAGTGTTGCCATGCTCGTTGCCCGAGACCGACCGCACTGCTGTCACGTTACTGGAGCGCGCCGCCAGCGCTGCCTCGGGAGTGTCACCGAAGACACTGATGGAACACGGATTCAAGGGCAAAGCTCTGGGCGAAGCAATCCACGCAGAGCGCTTGAAACGTATTAACCGTGCGTTGTCACAGACACCATCCTGAGGAAAGATTATGGCTGATACGTCTCCCGTTGTGCTCGTTACCGGCTCTGCCCATCGTCTGGGAGCACGCACAGCCCAAGTGCTTCATGAGCGGGGCTGGAGGCTGGTCATCCATTACCGTAGCCGCGAGAAACAGGCGAGCGCATTGGTGGCGAGCCTGAATGGGATCCGCCCGGATTCGGCGACCGCCATTCAGGCAGACTTGAGCCAAATGGACGAGGTAAGGAAACTGGGCGAGCAAGCGGTCGCCCGCTGGGGAAGACTGGATGGACTGGTGAACAATGCCTCGGTTTTCTACCCCAATCCGACTCCGGAGGCGACCGGGGAAGACTGGGACACAGTGCTCCATACCAACTTGAGAGCTCCCTTTTTCCTGCTTCAGGCCTGCCTGTCGGCGCTTCAGAAAAACGGCGGCTGTGTTGTTAACCTGATCGACATTTACAGTGAAAAACCGCTGGCCGACCATCCGCTTTACTGCGCCAGTAAGTCCGGGCTGGCCGCCCTGACCCGTTCCTGGGCGAAGGATCTGGCGCCGGCGATACGGGTCAACGGGGTTTCCCCGGGCGCAATTCTCTGGCCCGAGGGTGAAGCTGCCATGGATGAGAATCACCAGCGAGCCATTCTTGAGAAAACGCCCCTGGCACAAACAGGTACTCCAGATGATATCGCCAGAACCATTGCCTTCCTGATGTGCGATGCGCCTTTCATAACCGGGCAGATTCTAGCCGTGGACGGTGGCCGAAGCCTCAACATGTAACCATTTTCGGAACCGTCCAACCGTGTCACTTCCGGAGCCTCTTTGGCCGCTCGGGGCTTTCCGGATACAATGCCAGCAGTTTTTCATCCTGCCGGCGCGGATAAAGCAAGGTCCCCGCCCTTTCAAACCGGAGAGAATCCATGCGTGATGTCGTCATTGTTGCTGCCAAGCGGACTGCCATCGGAACTTTTGGCGGCGGCCTGTCCAGCCTGAGTGCAGACCAGCTCGGCACCGCCGTTATAAAGGCCATCCTGGAAGAAACCGGCGTTGCCGGCAATCAGGTAAATGAAGTTGTACTCGGCCAGGTCCTGACGGCCGGCTGTGGCCAGAACCCGGCCCGCCAATCCTCTATCAATGCCGGCCTCCCGGCCTCCGTACCCGCCATGACCATCAACAAGGTTTGCGGGTCAGGCCTCAAAGCCGTTCATATGGCGGTGCAGGCCATCCGCTGCGGCGACGCGGAACTGATGATTGCCGGTGGTCAGGAGAGCATGAGCCAGGCCCCTCACGTACTGCCCAACAGCCGCAACGGCCAGCGCATGGGCAACTGGACCATGATCGACACGATGATCACGGATGGTCTTTGGGATGCCTTCAACGACTACCACATGGGTGTGACTGCCGAGAACATAGTCGAGAAATACGGCATCAGCCGGGAAGAGCAGGATAACTTCGCCGCAGCGTCCCAGCAAAAGGCCGTTGCCGCCCAGAAAGCGGGTTATTTCGACAGCCAGATCGTGCCTGTATCTATCCCCCAGCGTAAAGGCGACGCGGTTGTCGTAGACACCGACGAAGGTCCGCGAGATGGCGTGACCGGAGAAGGGCTGGGCAAGCTGCGGCCGGCATTCAAGAAAGATGGTACGGTCACGGCCGGCAACGCGTCGTCGCTGAACGACGGTGCGGCTGCTGTCATGGTGTGCAGTGCCGAGAAAGCCAAAGAGCTTGGCCTGACTCCTCTTGCCACGCTCAAGGCGCACGCCAATGCCGGCGTCGACCCCACCATCATGGGCACAGGTCCGATTCCCGCCAGTCAGCGTTGCCTTAAACTGGCCGGCTGGAGCGTGGATGACCTCGACCTGATCGAAGCCAACGAAGCATTTGCCGCCCAGTCCATCTCCGTAAACCGGGATCTTGGCTGGGATACCAGCAAGGTCAATGTTAACGGCGGCGCGATCGCCCTGGGCCACCCTATCGGTGCGTCCGGCTGCCGTATTCTGGTTTCCCTGCTGCACGAGATGGTTCGCCGTGACGCACACAAGGGCCTGGCTACCCTGTGTATCGGCGGCGGCATGGGTGTTGCCCTCGCTGTTGAGCGCTGATCTCCATGCTGAACGTGGTGCTGTACGAGCCGGAAATACCGCCGAACACCGGCAATATTATCCGGCTCTGCGCCAATACCGGCTGCCTGTTGCATCTGATTGAGCCCCTGGGTTTCACTCTGGAAGACAAGCAGATGCGACGCGCAGGCCTGGATTACAGTGAATATGCCAGCATACGGGTCCACAAGAGCTACCAGGCATTCCTGGAGAGTGAACAGCCACGGCGGTTATTCGGGCTCACGACCAAGGGCGTCCACCATTACCACGAAGTACGCTACCAGGAAGGCGACTACCTGATGTTTGGCCCCGAGACCCGGGGCCTGCCAGCCGCTGTCAGGGAGTCTCTCCCGACTGACCACTGCCTGCGCGTACCCATGCGACCTGAAAGCCGAAGCCTGAACCTGTCAAATACCGCCGCCCTGGTGGTTTATGAGGCCTGGCGACAGCTGGGGTTCACCGGAGCCAGCTAGATCACCCTGGGCCCGGACACAAAAAAACCGGCAAAAGCCGGTTTTTTTTCTTCTTCGCACCAAGCCCGGATTAATGAGTCTTCTGCTCTTCCTTGGCTTCGCCAGCAGCTTCTTCCTGCTTGCGCTTCAGTGCCTGGGCATAGATCGCATCGAAGTTTACCGGGGCGAGCATAAGCGCAGGGAAACTGCCCTTGCCAACAACACCATCAATGGCTTCGCGCGCATAGGGAAAGAGGATAGTCGGGCAGTAGGCTCCCAGCATCTGACCCAGCTGCGCACCTTCTATGCTTTGCACCAGAAATACGCCTGCCTGCTGGATCTCAACGATGTAAGCAACTTTCTCACCGACCTTTGCGGTGACCGTCAGGGACAGGACCACTTCGTACTGGTTCTCGCTTACTTTGTTGTGCGAGGTGTTCAGATCCAGATTAACCTGTGGCTTCCACTGCTCCTGAAACACCGTTGGGGAATTGGGTGATTCAAAAGACAGGTCCTTCACATAGATCCGCTGAAGGGCAAACTGGGGTTGGTTCTCGTTTTCAGTGCCTGCTGCGGCTTGCTGATTCTCAGCCATTTTCAGTCCTTTCGTTCTCGATCATGGGCTTGGGCCCGTTGTTATGAGGTTTGCTGCCGGAACAGTTTACTTCGCGACACCGCCAGCTTATGTGAAACAGTGCGGCAGATTGCGCTCCAGATCAAGAGCCCTGACCGGCCTTACTTTTTAACCAGCGGCAGATTGCTCGCTTTCCAGTCGCTGATGCCACCGTTAAGACGCACAACGTTGCCGAAGCCTTCGGCATTAAGCTGCTTGACCGCCATGGCGGAATGCTGGCCCATCTTGTCGGCAACGATAATCTGCTTTTCCTTGAACTTGTTCAATTCTGAAACGCGGCTCTTCAAGCTGTTCAGAGGGATGTTAATAGAGCCGGTGATGCGCCCCTCTCCGAATTCCTTCCGATCCCGGATATCCACAACCACTGCTTCGTCCTTGTTGATCAGATTGACCGCACCCTGGGCCGATATCTTGGTACCGCCCCGGCGGGACTCAAGGAACAGGATGGCGAGCAAAAAGGCCACAAACAGCGCGACAAGAATGTAGTGGTTAACAACAAATTCAAACAAGCGGTCCATGAAAGTACCCTGGAAAATAATTTGGCAGGATTATACACACACCGGCGCAGTCACAGAAGGCGGTCAACATGGCTTGTGTAAATGAAAACGGTTAGAATCTGCGCTCCCCTTTATTAACTTTTCCAACCAACCGGACGAAGTGATGACTGCGACGCGCAAGCCGACTGCACTGATTATCCTGGACGGCTGGGGCTATCGTGACCCCGCTGAGGACAACGCCATCAGCAATGCCAGCACCCCGTTCTGGGACAAACTGTGGCAAAACCAGCCAAAGACCCTGATCAATACCTCGGGTATGTTTGTCGGCCTGCCACAGGGCCAGATGGGCAACTCCGAAGTTGGCCATATGAATCTGGGCGCTGGCCGCGTGGTTTATCAAAGCCTCACTCGTATCGACAAAGACCTTGAAGACGGCGATTTCCAGAAAAATGAAGTGCTTTGCTCTGCCATCGACAAGGCCGTAAGCAGCGACCGCGCCGTTCACCTGATGGGGCTTTTGTCCCCGGGTGGCGTCCACAGCCACGAAGACCACATTCTGGCCGCCGCTGAACTGGCAGCCTCCCGCGGCGCCAAAGAAGTCTACATCCACGCTTTCCTGGATGGCCGGGACATGCCTCCTCGCAGCGCCAGACCGTCACTGGAAAAGGCGGCAGCCAAACTCAGTGACCTGGGCGTTGGTCGGGTCGCTTCAATCGTTGGCCGCTACTACGCTATGGACCGGGACAATCGCTGGGATCGCGTGGAAGCAGCTTACAATCTGATGACCCAGGGCACTGCGAAGTATACCGCTGCCGATCCCGTTAACGGATTGGAACAGGCCTACGAGCGGGGAGAGAACGACGAGTTTGTGGCACCAACCCGGATTCACGCAGCCGGCGAACCCGAAGGCACTATCAACGATGGTGACACCGTGCTGTTTATGAATTTCCGCGCCGACCGTGCCCGGGAAATGACGCGCACGTTTGTCGAAAAAGACTTCGAAGGTTTTGACCGCCGCAAGCACCCGGAACTCGCCGATTTTGTGACACTCACGGAGTACGCGGCTGATATCAAGGCAGACTGCGCTTATCCGCCCGAGCAACTGAACAACGGCCTCGGCGAATACATGGCGAAACAGGGAAAGACCCAGCTGCGAATCGCGGAAACAGAGAAGTACGCACACGTCACCTTCTTCTTCAATGGTGGCCTGGAGACGCCGTTCGAAGGAGAAGATCGCATTCTGGTGCCGTCTCCCAAGGTCGCCACTTATGATTTGCAACCGGAAATGAGCGCACCGGAAGTTACCGACAAACTGGTTGAAGCCATCAAGAGCGGAAAGTACGACCTGGTGGTATGCAATTACGCCAACGGCGACATGGTAGGCCACACCGGCAAACTGGACGCCGCCATCAAGGCCGCCGAATGCCTCGACCACTGCGTACAACGCGTGGTGGAAGCGCTTGACGAGGTAGGTGGTGAAGCCCTGATTACAGCGGACCACGGTAACTGCGAGCAGATGACCGACCCGGACTCCGGCCAGGTCCATACCGCCCACACCATTGGCCCGGTCCCCCTCGTCTATACCGGGCACCGCAACATCAGCCTCCTGAATGATGGCAGCCTGAGCGATGTGGCACCGTCTCTACTGGCGCTTATGGGCCTGAAGCAGCCCGGGGAGATGACCGGGCACAGCCTGGTTAAAATCGGTTGACTGCAAGACCAATAACTTTGTTTCAGCTTATTCCGATGCTGGCGTTTGCCCTGCTCGCAGTCGCAACGCCGGCAGTTGCCCAGGAAGAGGTAACGCCAGCCCAGATCGAGAGCCTCAAGGAACGCATTGAGGACATCGACGAGTGGCTGGCGGATGCTGAAGAAGACCGCTCCGCACTGGAGCGCCAGCTGGCTGCGGCCGAGCGCACGATCAGCCGCCTGACCCGTGAACGCCGCTCTCTTCGGGCCAGGGCCCGGGAACAGCAGCAACGTCTGGGCGAACTGGAGCAGGAAGAACAGACGCTCACCCGCACACTCGACCGTCAAAGGGAAAGCCTGAAACGGCAGATCCGGGCGGCATGGATGGAAGGTGATGCCCCCGCCGTCAAGGTTCTTCTGAACGAAATCGATCCGGACAAGGTCGCCCGGACCATGACCTATTACGAATACCTCAGCCGGGATACGGTCGAGCGCCTTGAGGCCTTCAGAAAAAGCCTGCAGGATCTCAAGAAAGCCCGGGCCGAGGTGCAGGCCACGCGAGCCGAACTGGCTCGAACGGAAGTCGATGTGGCCAAGCGACAAGAGCAACTGGCGAACTCCCGGAAGGAGCGTCAGCAGACCCTGGCAGCGCTGAAGTCCGATATTCTAAACAGGCGTGGGGAGCGGGAAGACCTCGAATCCGATCGCAAACGACTTGAGAAACTGCTGAAAGACGTCCAGCAGGCGATCGCCAGCATCCCTTCACCGAACGAATCGAAACCGTTCCGCTCACTGCGTGACAAACTTCCCTGGCCGGCACGGGGCAAAGTCCTGAGCGGATTTGGGGACCGTTATGCGGAAGGCAAGCTTCGTCGTAACGGCCTGCTTATCCGCACAGACGAAGATGCCGAAGTGAAGGCGATACACTATGGGCGGGTTGTGTTTGCCAACTGGCTCAGGGGCTTTGGTCTTATTACCATAATTGATCATGGCGACGGCTACATGACACTCTATGGCCACAGCAGCAGCCTGTTCACAAGCCCGGGAGACTGGGTAACTGCAGGCGAACCCATTGCCCTGGCCGGCCGGACCGGTGGCACGGACGACCCCGCGCTCTATTTCGAAGTGCGTCACAATGGCAAGCCGGACAACCCAAGGAGATGGCTGTCAAACTGAAACTCTCTGAGGGCTGACAAACGCCCGCGCTAACGCCATACTGTCGTGAATCAGGGATATCAGCCCAACTACCGGAATAAAAACAGGATATGTGAATGAAACGGGTAAGAAATAATCTCCAGACCTTTCCTTTGCGCTCCATCGCTCTCGCTACCTGTTTTGTCCTATCCCCCGGTCTCGCTCTCGCGCAGGAAAAAGAACCCGTCGCCCAGCAGCTTCTGGAAGGCGTACAAAGTGGCGAGCGGGTCGAAATCAAGCTTCCCGATCCGGAACAACAGCTGCCCCTGGACGACTTGCGCAAGTTCACCGAAGTCTTCAGCCGCATCAAGGATGCCTACGTTGAAGAGGTAGACGACCGCCAGCTCCTCGAAAGCGCCATCAAGGGCATGCTTTCTGACCTGGACCCCCACTCCACCTATCTCGCGCCCAAGGACTACGAAGAGCTGGAAGAGAGCACTTCCGGTGAGTTCGGAGGCCTTGGCATTGAAGTCGGAATGGAAAACGGTTTCGTGAAAGTCATCTCGCCGATCGATGACACTCCGGCCCAGAAAGCCGGCGTTCAGGCCGGTGACCTGATCATCAAGTTGGATGAGAAACCGGTAAAAGGCATGGGCCTCGAAGAAGCCGTTAAGCTGATGCGCGGCAAGCCTGGCTCGATTCTGACACTGACCATTATGCGAGAGGGCGAGAGCGCCCCGATAGAAATTGAAGTCAAGCGAGACATCATAAAAGTCACCAGCGTTAAATCGCGGATGGTCGACAACGGTTACGGCTACGTTCGCATCACGCAATTCCAGGCGGATACCGGTGATCAATTCCAGAAGGCTCTGAACAAGCTGGAAGCAGAGCGTGGCAGCGACCTTGACGGTCTTGTCATTGATCTGCGCAACAACCCGGGAGGGGTTCTGCAGGCAGCCGTTGCAACCGCCGACGCACTGTTAGACGAAGGCCTGATTGTTTACACAGAAGGCCGTATTCAGAGCTCACGACTCCGCTTCAGCGCCAAGGCCGGCGATGTCATGGCAGGAACACCCATTGTGGTGTTAATTAACGGTGGCTCCGCCTCTGCGTCGGAAATCCTCGCGGGCGCGCTCCAGGATCAAGAACGCGCAGTTATTATGGGCACCCAGTCCTTCGGTAAAGGCAGCGTTCAGACGGTCATTCCGCTCGACGAGACCCATGCTATCAAAATGACGACCGCCCGCTATTACACGCCAAACGGGCGCTCTATCCAGGCAACCGGCATTAAACCGGATATTCTGGTGCGCCCAGCCGAGCTTAAGGAGCTGGATAGCCAGCCGTTCTTCACCGAGGCAGACCTCACCGGCCACCTTGAGGGCCAGAATGAAGGCAAAAAGCCGGCTCAGAGTGAAGAGCAAAGCAATGCGGATACGGTATCGTTGGCCAGCCGCGACTACCAGCTACGCTCAGCCCTGAATCTGCTCAAGGGACTCCAGATTCTTAATCGCAAAAACCAGACAGATACCGATACCAAGGCACAGGGAACCGCTCAGTGAGATTGTTCCCGCTTCTGACCTTGCTAGCGGCAACCCTGGCCGCACCAGTGGCAGCAGCCGAATCGGCTAAACGCCCTGCTGCCACTTCCCTGCCCCCCACCATCGCCATCATCATTGACGACATGGGGCACAACCTGGAAGAGGGTGAACGGCTTGCCAGGATGGACCAGCCCCTCACTCTGGCATTTCTACCCTACCGGCGCCATACAGTGCCTCTCGCGCAGATGGCCTGGCGGCAACACAAGGAAATCATGCTGCACGCCCCTATGGCCAATACCCGCAATTTCGGCCTGGGACCAGGCGGGCTAACGCCCGACATGGATGAACAGAGCATGGTCACCACCCTGCGACGGGCCCTTCAGTCGATTCCTCACGTGCAGGGCGTCAACAACCACATGGGCAGCCTGCTGACCCAACAGCTCCAGCCCATGGATTGGGTGATGAAGGAACTCAACCGCTACCCGGTTTACTTTGTGGACAGTCGGACCATTGCATCCTCGATTGCCAGCGACGTTGCTACGGCTTATAAGATTCCCAATCTGAAGCGCGATGTTTTCCTGGACCACCAGCAAACCGAGGAGTATGTCGACAAGCAGTTCAAGTTACTGATTCAGCGGGCGAAAGAGAATGGCAGTGCGGTGGCTATCGGGCATCCACACAAGGTGACCGTGGACTACCTGGAAAAACACCTGCCCCTGCTGGACCAGCAAGGCGTTGCAATAGCCACCATTAGCGGGCTATGGGCGATGCGCAACAGCAATCATGAGATGTTTGCAGAAGGGGAAAAGCAGGCCATACGACCTGCCTTTGCACAGAAACGCTAATCCCGGACCTCAATACCCTGGGCTTTCATGAAGGCTTTGGCCTCCGGAATTGAGTGCTGGCCGAAGTGAAAGATCGACGCTGCAAGCACCGCATCGGCACCACCTTTGGTGACACCATCGGCCAGGTGCTGAAGCTCGCCAACACCGCCTGAAGCAATCACCGGCACGCTCACTGCGTCGCTGATGGCGCGGGTCAGCCCGAGATCAAAACCGATCTTGGTGCCATCGCGGTCCATACTGGTGAGCAACAACTCGCCAGCCCCCATTTCCACCATCTTGCGGGCCCACTCTACGGCATCCAGACCGGTTGGTTTGCGGCCGCCGTGGGTAAAGATCTCCCATCGAGGCTCCTCACCCTCAGAACTGACCCGCTTGGCATCAATGGCCACCACAATACATTGACTGCCGAAACGCCCGGCAGCTTCACGAACAAATTCCGGATTGAATACCGCCGCCGTATTTATGGAAACCTTGTCTGCCCCTGCATTGAGCAGCTTGCGAATATCATCCACGGTGCGCACACCGCCACCAACCGTAAGCGGTATAAAAACCTCTGCCGCCATGCGCTCCACGGTTTCATAGGTGGTGTCGCGACTCTCGTGGCTTGCCGTGATATCGAGAAAGGTGATTTCATCCGCGCCCTGTTCGTTATAGCGACGGGCAACTTCAACCGGATCGCCAGCGTCCCGTATATCAACGAAGTTAACGCCCTTCACCACGCGACCCTTGTCCACGTCCAGGCAGGGAATAATGCGTTTGGCCAGACCCATGATCGCTCCTCTTACGCTTTCAGGCTATCGCAGAAGGCCTGAGCCTCAGCCACATCCAGCGTGCCCTCGTAGATCGCACGGCCGGTAATCGCGCCCAGGATGCCTTTGTTCGCCACCGTTGCGAGGCGCTTCAGGTCGTCCATGTTGGTCACACCGCCGGAGGCGATCACCGGGATACCCCCCGCTTCCGCCAGCGCAGCTGTCGCCTCAACATTCACACCCTGCATCATACCGTCGCGGCTGATGTCGGTGTATACAATCGAGTCCACACCATCATTGGCGAACCGCCTGGCCAGATCTGTCGCCATGACCTCGGAGACCTCAGCCCAGCCGTCTGTCGCAACGCGGCCGTCTTTTGCGTCCAGCCCGACAATGATATGACCAGGAAAGCGCTTGCACATCTCAGTGACAAAATCGGGCTCTTTCACTGCCTTGGTGCCAATAATGACCCACTGCACGCCCGCTTTAAGATAGGCTTCGATCGTTTCCGCAGAGCGGATACCGCCACCAATCTGAATGGGCAAGTCGGGATATTTCCGGGCAATTGCCTGAACAATTTCGCCATTGACCGGCTCACCGGCAAAAGCACCGTTCAGATCTACCAGGTGCAGGCGACGCGCGCCGGCTTCCACCCAACGGGTGGCCATGTCGACGGGGTCATCCCCGAATACGGTGGAGTCATCCATCCGGCCCTGGCGCAGGCGCACACATTTGCCGTCTTTAAGATCAATGGCAGGGATAATCAGCATAAAGCAATGTCCGTGTTGTTCGTTCAGATGCTCCGGCGTTACTTGCCGGACCAGTCAACAAAGTTTTTCAGAAGCTGCAGGCCGGCCCGGGCACTCTTCTCCGGGTGGAACTGGACAGCAAAGATGTTGTCCCGCGCCACGGCAGCGGCCAGATCCACGCCATAGTGACTGCGACCGGCAATCTCCGTATTGCCCTCGGCTTCTGCGTAGTAGCTGTGCACGAAGTAAAAGCGGTCACCATCGGGGATGTTGTGCCACATTGGATGATCGACGGTCTGATACACCTCGTTCCAGCCCATGTGCGGCACCTTCAGGCGCTCACCCTTCTCCACCAGGTTATCGCCGAAGAAGCGGACCTGGGACGGGAACAGGTTGATACAGTCAACGCCGCCGTTTTCCTCGCTTCGGGACATCAACGCCTGCATGCCTACACAAATACCCAGAAACGGGCGATCCCTGGAGACTTCACGCACCAGGGTATCAACCCCGAGACGACGGATCTCGTGCATGCAGTCACGGATGGCGCCGACACCGGGCAGGATTACATGATCTGCCTCACGGATCTGCTCGGCGTTATCGGTAACCAGCACCCTGACATCCGGCGCTACATGCTCAACGGCTTTGCGAGCGGAATGCAGGTTTCCCATACCGTAGTCGATAATGGCAACGGTCTTCATAGTGAAATGCGGTGTCCTGTTCGGTGACGGATTACAGAGAGCCTTTGGTGGAAGGCGTGATACCCGCCATCCGATCATCCATTTCGATCGCCATGCGAAGTGCACGGCCGAAGGCCTTGAAGACGGTCTCGATCTGATGGTGAGTATTTTTGCCCTTCAGATTGTCGATGTGCAGGGTCACCAGAGAGTGGTTTACAAACCCGTGGAAGAACTCCTCGAACAGGTCCACATCAAAGCCACCGACCGAGCCGCGGGTATAGGGCACATCCATCATCAGGCCGGGACGGCCCGAGAGATCGATCACCACACGGGAAAGCGCTTCGTCCAGGGGAACATAGGCATGGCCGTAACGCCGGATACCTTTCTTGTCTCCCACTGCCTGTTTGAAAGCCTGGCCCAGGGTAATACCGATGTCTTCCACGGTGTGATGATCATCGATATGCAGATCGCCCTTGGCCACAACGGTGAGGTCCACCAGCCCGTGGCGGGCAATCTGGTCCATCATGTGATCAAGGAAGTGTACACCGGTATCAAAACTGGACTGACCGGTGCCATCGAGATTGATCTCGACGGTAATCTGGGTTTCAAGGGTATTTCTTTCTACCCGAGCCTTACGTTCGGCCATGGGGACTCCGTAGCAAATAGGCGGCACAGTGCCGGGAAAAGTCTATCCGCGGATTATACCTTTTCTGCCCGCCGGAGTCCCACAACCGGTTTAATCGACCCGATAGTGATAAGGAACCTCAGAACGCTTTCTTGAGATTGCTCATGTAGGTATCCACGAGGCTGTTGAACTCGTGTTTGATGACCGGACTGATGGCCAGTTTCAGCAGGCTGGGCAGAGGTACTGTCAGCTCCGCACTGGTACGGAATTTTACAGCTGTGGCGTTATCGCCCCTGGACGTCACAATCCAGGAACCGCTCACCACACCGTTGCCTTCACCTTTCACCGGTTCCCAGGTGATCTTGCCCGCGTCCTTATCCGAATAATACTTGCAGGCATAAATGGACTGAATCGCGTGTTTGTCGACGCCCACTTTCTCCATTTCCCAGCGGAACGTGTTGTCACCAAGATCCGTCAGTTTATGGACTTTGGGGAAGTGGCTGGCCGAACGGGGCACATCCGCCAAAAGTTCAAAGACTTCATCGTAGCTACCTGGAATTTCAAGGTCCCGGTTCAGCTC
Organism: Marinobacter salinus; assembly: GCF_001854125.1. NCBI lineage: Bacteria > Pseudomonadati > Pseudomonadota > Gammaproteobacteria > Pseudomonadales > Marinobacteraceae > Marinobacter > Marinobacter salinus. The sequence goes on along the minus strand of NZ_CP017715.1, from coordinate 4,062,457 downwards.
AATCGAAACGGTAATAGCCACAGCCAACTCCTTATTGTGTTTGTATGAATCAATGTAGTCTGAAAAATGAGGACGTGTATTCTGGCCCAACACTACGGCATTGTCATACTCCCGCACTGTTAATTTGTTAACCCTGCGTTATCCTTTAACTAATTAGCGCCCGGATTCGCCCAAAATCCTGAAAGCTCGCCGGAAAAGGAAGCCTGTATCATGAAAGCCGTTCGTTATCTGCTGATCGCTATAGTTGCGCTGATCATACTGGCTGTTGTCACCGTTGCCATCGCCATGGCCGTGATCAACCCCAACGACTACAAACCACAGATTGAGCAGGCTGTTGAAAAGCAGACCAACCTCGACCTTGTTCTGGATGGCGATATTGGCTGGTCCTTTATCCCACTGGGCCTTGAGCTCAACAACGTGGAAGCCAACCTTGAAGGCAGCCGTTTCGTCGCGCTGGAACAGCTCGTGGCCCAGATTGATTTCTGGTCGCTGATTGCCATGTCACCGCAGGTGGATACCTTTGTTCTGAATGGACTTGATGCCCGCCTGGAAGTGAATGAACAGGGGGAAGGCAACTGGACACGGATAATGCCTGAACCCACCGGCGATGCCGGACAACCAGCAGCCACAGAGCAGGCGCCAGCTACCGAGACTGCTGACGCAGGTACGGGTGGTGCGCCGCTGAACTTCAATGTCGACAATGTGCAGATCAGCAACGCCCAGGTGCACTATACCGACAAGAGTACCGGCCAGGACGTCACCCTTGAGAACCTCGCCGTCAATGCCAGCGACATCACACTCGGTTCCGAATTTCCCCTGGACATAAGCTTTCGGGTAGAAACAGCCAAACCGGCCTTTCAGGTGGATGGCAGCATCAGCGCCCGCCTCGCGGCCAACGAAGCCCTCAACGACTTTGCCGTGTCCGGCCTGAAAGCGGTCTTCGACATGAGTGGGGAACCGTTTGGCGGCAAGTCCGCAACCGCAGAGCTGGGCGGCTCTGCAAAGGCCAACCTGGAAAACGAGACCGCCACGCTCAGCGGCTTTAGCGCCAGCCTTGCGAATCTTTCTCTGACCACCGACCTGAACATTACAGGCTTCGGCGACAAACCGGCAGTCAGCGGCAAGATCGACATCGGAGAGTTCTCCCTGAAGAAACTGCTCAGCAACCTGGGCCAGCCTGCGATTGAAACCAGCGACCCTGATGCCCTCAGCGCTCTGGCCTTTTCCACCAGCATCGGCGGCCCGGCGGGCAAGCCTGAGCTGACCGGCCTGACGCTCAAGCTGGATGACACCACGTTTAATGGCTCCGGCAGCTACACCCTCGCCAACAGCGGCATCGTATTCAACCTCCAGGGTGACAAACTCAACGCTGACCGCTATCTGCCACCCAAAGCGGAAGGTACCGAAGCTGAGGCGGCCCCGGCAGGAGACACACAAACTGCACAGGCAACTCAGGAAAGCGACCTACTCCCCCTGGAAACCCTGCGCTCTCTGTTGCTCGATGTTAAATTCGGGCTTGGTCAGCTGATCGTCAGCAACCTGACCATCAACGAGATCAAGGCCAGCACCACTGCCAGGAACGGTGTGCTCAAAGTGGATGAATTCAGCGGCAAACTTTACGAGGGAAGCTTTGGCGCGAACGTCACGCTGGATGCGCGCACGGATAACCCGAAATGGACGGTGGGATCCAACGTAACCAGCGTTCAGACCCTGCCACTTCTCGCCGACCTGGCGGAAGTCGATATGCTCTCCGGTGGCGCCAACCTGAAAGTGAACGCCACCACCACCGGCAATCGCGTTTCCGTGCTGCGGGAAAATGCCGATGGCCAGATCAGCTTTAACCTGGCCGAAGGTCAGTTCCGCAAGATGAACCTGACCCGCATGGCCTGCCAGGGCATTGCCATGGTTAATCAGGAAAGCCTGGGCACTAACGACTGGGGCACATCCACACCGTTCAATGACATGCGCGGCACGCTCAATATCAATGGTAATACACTAAACAACACAGACCTTGTTGCCTCACTGGCTGGCATGAAACTCGAGGGTGACGGCAGTGTCGACCTGCAGCAAACCACACTTGACTATGAAGTGGGCCTACGCATTGTTGGCGAGATCCACCGTGATGAGGCCTGTCGGGTTACCGAGTACGTTCAGAATGTGGTGATCCCGGTGGAGTGCAAAGGCAACTTCTCCGAAGATCCGGCCGGGTTGTGCTCCTTTGACGGCTCACGCTTCCGCGACACTCTGAAAACCATTGCCGCCAACGCTGCAAAAGCCAAGGCAAAGGAAGAGGTAGACAAAGCCAAAACCAAAGCTGAAGAAAAGGTAAAAGAGAAAATCGGCGAAGAACTTGGCGACAAACTGAAAGGTCTGTTCAAGTAATGGCAGACAGCTTCGCCGACAAACTGCTGAACTGGTATGACAAACACGGCAGGCATGACCTGCCGTGGCATTATGACCAGAGTGCCTACCGGGTCTGGGTCTCTGAAATCATGCTTCAGCAGACCCAGGTCGCCACAGTCATCCCCTACTTCAATGCATTCATGGAACGCTTTCCAAGCGTACAGGCACTGGCCGAGGCACCGGTGGACGATGTACTGAGTCACTGGTCCGGCCTCGGCTATTACGCCCGGGCGCGAAACCTGCAAAAAGCCGCTAAAACCGTCGTTGAAGACTTTGGCGGCAGGTTTCCTGAAACACAGGAAGAACTGGAAACGCTGACCGGGATTGGCCGCTCCACGGCTGCAGCTATCATCGCGCAGGCATTTGGCAAACGGGCCGCAATTCTCGACGGCAACGTCAAGCGGGTACTGGCACGCTACCAGGCTGTCCCAGGCTGGCCCGGACAAACCGCGGTTCTGAACCAGTTGTGGCAGCATGCGGAGCAGCATACCCCCGGATCACGGGTGAGAGACTACACCCAGGCCATCATGGACCTGGGTGCCATGGTCTGCACCCGCAGCCGCCCGGCGTGCGATGGCTGCCCTCTGCAGCAAGACTGCACCGCTTATGCCCGCAATGAAACAAGCCTGTACCCGGGTTCCAAGCCGAAAAAGGTCAAGCCTGAGAAAACCACCTGGATGGTGATTCTGGAGGACAACGAGGGGCGCATCTTGCTGGAGCGCCGCCCGCCCAGCGGAATCTGGGGGGGACTCTGGAGTCTGCCGGAGCTGGACCCCGCATTTGGTTCAGATGAACTTCAGGAGGCATGCGAACAGCAACTGGGCCTGAACTGTGGTGAACCCCGTCTGATCAGCGGCTTTCGCCACACCTTCAGTCACTACCACCTGCACATACAGCCCGCCCGGCTCAGTGTCACCCGTCAAGAAGGCATTGCCGATGGTGACCGGCTACGCTGGCTGCACCGGGATGAGGCTCTGACCCTGGGGTTGCCTGCCCCTATTCGCACCCTGCTCACGGAACCTGGGCAGGCCCCCCTTCTCTGAGCCAGTCGGGCGTGCCCGCTGCGCCCTATCTGTTATCATGCCCCCAGACGAAACATTCCAACAGGAGCTACCATGAGCCGTACCGTATTCTGCCGCAAATACCAGAAAGAACTCGACGGGCTCGATTTCCCGCCCATGCCCGGCAAGAAAGGTCAGGAGCTTTTGGAAACCGTTTCCAAACAGGCGTGGGAAGAGTGGCAGGCGCAGCAAACCATGCTGATTAACGAAAAGCACCTGAGCCTGATGGACCCGAACACCCGCAAATATCTGCAGGCGCAGATGGAGCGTTTCTTCGACAACGAGCCCTTCGACAAAGCCGAAGGCTACGTGCCTCCGGAGCAATAATGCCCGGATTGATCAAACGCTGAGCAACCCTGAAAAGATTCAGAAATTTTTACCCCTCAGCCTTGACTCAAAACATCGAAACCGGTTTAATAGCGCCCCGTTGCACAGCAGTAGCGCAACGCGCCCGGATAGCTCAGTTGGTAGAGCAGGGGATTGAAAATCCCCGTGTCGGTGGTTCGATTCCGCCTCCGGGCACCAAGATTCAACGACTTAGCCCGCCTTGTGCGGGCTTTGTTGTTTCTGGGTGTCCACCAATTGTCCACAGAGTTTTCAGAATTACTTAAGATACTTCGGACCTTCCCTATAATGGCCAGTTATCCCACCGAATTGGTCAATGACTCGATGCCCGGCATCTACCCATTCTCCACGATCATCGAAATCACCAGATTCACAATACTTTTCCCACGCATCTGACCTTTTCAACCTCAAGATCCTAGATCGTCTTATCACCACTCATACTCACCTCTTTATTCCATGACTACATATAACTAGGCGATCCAAAACAATGAAAGTTTCAAAGCGGAGCAAACTTTAATATTCCTGACGTGTGATCGTGAGATCAATGGGCATACCTCATTGTGAGCTTGATACCGGAGTGCCCAAGATACTGCAAATGCGCCAAAACAGCGCAACACGATCGATCCTAGTGCACACAGAAGATCAAACTTTTAGGTTCGAGAGTAGAGAACAGCTGCGAGACCCGTGGTTTACAGCTGGATGAGGCTATACTCAGTTTTTTTCAGAGTTGGCATACAATTTTCATTGTAATAGTTAGCAAATCATAGAAGCTGGTCAAAACCCGTAAGCCTTCAAAAATAGCAGCGCTGAATTAGGCGCATAGGTACAGAAGCCTGAACGTTCGCGACTCGCGAATGCTCGGGCTTTTTTTATGGATCAAAAAATGTCTGAACGCATCAACGTTGGATTACTAGTCTCGTCCCATGGCACCTATCAAGATATGGGGCGCAGTACCTTAGCGGGGCTTCGAGATGCAATTGCAGAAATCAACGGAGATCCGGCGTACGAATTCACTATCGTCTCAGCAGAGCATGATCCCCGTGGCGAACTTAACGAGTACGCGGTTGGCCTAAACCGCCTCATGGAAAGCGGAGCCAAACATATATTCGGGACGACAACATCTGCAAGTCGCAAAGAAATAATCCCAGATCTGGAACGTGCCAACCGTCTGCTCTGGTATTCCTGCCCTTACGAGGGCTACGAATGCAGCGAGAGTGTGCTTTACCTTGGCGGCTGCCCCAATCAAAACCTTTTACCTCTGATGCAGTATGCAATTGCTAATTTTGGCTCTATAGCCTGCTTGGTGGGCTCGAATTACGTTTGGGGCTGGGAAAGCAATCGAATAGCCCGCGAGTTAGTAGAAATGGCCGCAGGCGAGGTTATTACAGAAAAATACTACCGTTTTGGTGATACGGATTTCGACGCCCTCATCAAAAACATAATGAGCCAACAGCCTTGCTTTGTTTTGAACAACTTGGTCGGTGAGTCCTCATACCACTTCCTCCGCCAGTTAAGCGCAGCTTGCTTAAAGAAAGGCATTCGCATCCCTGTACTGAGTTGCAACTTTACAGAGTCCGAACTGCCACGCATCCAAGGTGCAGACTCCATTCGGTTGCTATCTTGTGGTGCTTTTTTTGAGAGCGTCGCTCCCTCATTCGTCGCGAAACAGAGCGCAGCACATGGGAGACAGCCCTTCTCGCACTATTACACCGCCGCTTATATCTCAATGCATCTCTTTGCAACGGCTAGGCAGAAAGTCGGGCATGACGATCCTGAAGCCATTGCTGACGTTCTGTATCGACTGAAATACCAGTCTTTATTAGGCGAGATAACGATTGCTGAGCACAACAACCACCTGAGCCTGCCCAGCTACATCGCTGAGGCTAAGGGAAGTCAATTCGAGGTCGTTCATATTGAAAGCGGGTCGATAGCTGCAGATCCGTACCTGGTTCAAAGCAGCTTCGACGTGTTTCGGAACCTTGCAGCTCGGAGTACCCGAGGCAACTTTCTGAGGGTAGTCAAATGACAGAAAGAAATCAGTCTTTTTCCAGCCGCCGAAAGCTATTGCTAATTGATTGTGACGACCGGACTCAACAAATGCTCACCAAAAGCATCCGGCGTCTTGGAATGGAAGCGACCTCCGCAGATCCAGATGCCCAGAATCTCGACGAGAACATCCTCGCTGTGATTGTTGAAATTGATGAGTTACAGAGCCAGAAAATTCTGAACCAGGCCCGTAAGCAAGCTTTACCCATAATCGCCCTTTCGCGTCACGAAACATTGTCACAAATCCAGAGCGCGATTCGGGTAGGCGCTACAGCAATGCTCAATCGGCCGCTCACCCAGAGCTCCGTGTATACCACGCTAATGATGGCTAGCAATTTAAAAGAGCGGATAAATGCCCTAGAAGCTGAAAACTCGCGCCAATCTTTGCAACTACAGGCTCGCCCTCAAATCGCCAAAGCGGTCGCAAGGCTAATGACAGACCTGAAAATTGATGAGCACGATGCCTTCGACCGTATTCGCACTTTGTCTATGGAACTCAACATCAGTATCGAAGCAATCTGCGCTGATATCGAGCAGATGGAACCTACCATTGGGGTCAGGAAATAACCATGTCTGCTTTCCAATTGATCAAAAAACTCTGTCGGCATAAATCAGTCGCTTTTTCGCTTTTTGTCATTGTCTCCGTAGTCCTAGCATCACTCTTTGCATCCTGGATTGCACCTTACGATCCCAACAAGCAGTTCTTCGAGGGGCTGACTATGGAAGGCGCTCCCCTTCCTCCAAACAGTACCTTTTTACTGGGTACAGACCTGCTCGGGCGGGACCTGTTGTCTCGATTGATTTACGGGGCGCAGACCTCTCTTATTATTGGCGTTGTTGCCAATGGCATCGCCATCCTCATAGGAACTTTAGTTGGGGTCACGGCCGGCTTTCTCAGAGGCTGGGTCGGGAACGTCTTGATGCGAATGACCGATCTCATGATGGCATTTCCCGCCCTTCTCCTGGCGATTGCGCTTGCAGCCATCCTTGAACCTAGTCTTTGGATAGTAGCTCTGGTCATAGCAATGGTTAACTGGGTGCAAGTGGCCAGGGTCATCTATTCCGAAACCATTGCCATCTCATCCCGCGAGTTCATAGCAGTGGAGAGGACTCTGGGGGCCAGCACTCGTCGCATCCTCTTCTCTCACTTACTCCCTCACTTGCTCCCCACGATCATGGTCTGGGCCACGTTAGGAATTTCCACCACAGTGTTGTTGGAAGCCACACTCTCGTTTCTTGGTGTTGGTGTTCAGCCGCCCACGCCAAGCTGGGGCAACATCATTTTCGAAAGTCAGACCTATTTCACCTCTGCCGTTTGGCTGGTGCTCTTCCCGGGAACACTGATTGTCCTGCTTTCGCTCAGTTTTAACCTCGTCGGCGATGCCTTGCGTGATGAGCTAGATCCATCTCTGAAGGGGAGAGACTAATGACTATTTATATTCTCCGACGTCTGGCCTACGCCGTTCTGATATTACTGGGGGTATCGTTCATTACTTATCTGCTCCTTTACCTGATCCCGGCGGATCCGGCGCGACAGTTGGCCGGACGAAGCGCCACACCAGAAACGGTAGCCAATATCCGAGCGCAATTAGGTTTGGATCTACCCTTCTATCAACAGTATTTCCAATACCTGATGAACCTGGTTCAGGGGGACCTTGGCAGGTCTTACATTCAACGGACAGAAGTCTCGGCGCTGATCGGATCACGACTCTCTGCCAGTTCGCAGCTTTTGGTCTGGGGTATTGGGTTTGAATTGTTGATTGGTATCAGCCTTGGCGTCTTGGCTGCTTTAAAACGGAATACAGCCATAGATAGAGGCTTAATGGCATTCTCATTCGTGGGAGTTTCATCGCCTCATTTCATCGCATCCATGCTGTTCCTTTACCTGTTTGCCGTCCACCTGGAGTGGTTCCCACTCGGCGGTTATGGCACAACGCACCACATTCTTTTGCCCGCCATCACACTCGGCCTCCTTGGCAGTGGCTGGTACTCACGGATGGTTCGCTCGTCGATGATTGAGGTCTTACAGCAAGACTTCATTAGAACGGCCCACTCCAAGGGTCTGACAAGGATGCGTGTCATTTTCCGCCATGTCCTTCCCAACGCAATTATCCCAGTGATTCCGATGGTCGGTATCGACATTGGCATCTTCATCGGTGGCTTGGTGGTCGTCGAGTCTGTATTCGGCTGGCCCGGACTTGGACAGCTCGCCTGGCAAGCCATTCAACGTGTCGATATTCCCGTCATTGTTGGAGTCACCATGGTGTCTGCCGTCGTCATCGTCCTTGCAAACCTTATTGCCGATCTACTGGTTCCTTTAGTCGATCCTCGGATAAACCTTGAGAAGTCGTAAGAGCACTAACCATAAAGAAGCAAAATGATAATCAACGGAGCACGTACTATGACCTTGAAAACTCGTAAAAGCCTCTTCACGAGTGCTATCGCGTCACTCATGTTTGCCGCCTCTGTTCAGGCAGCTGAACCCAAGAACGGCGGCGATATCATTGTGACCTATCAAAATGACGTCGCCACTCTTGACCCGGCAATTGGTTACGATTGGCAAAACTGGTCCATGATAAAAAGCTTGTTTGACGGCCTGATGGACTACGATCCCGGAACCACCGAACTCAGGTTAGACCTCGCCGAGAGCTACAAGCTGTCCGAAGATGGGAAGACCTATACCTTCAAATTACGCCCAGGGGTTAAATTCCATAATGGCCGCGAAATGAAGGCGGCCGATGTTAAGTATTCTTTGGAACGAACCTCCAACCCAAATACAAAAAGTCCTGGCGCCGGTTTCTTTTCTCCAATCGTTGGCTATGACGCGGTTTCCCAGGGGGAGACCACTGAATTGGAAGGTGTCAAAGTCGTTGACGACTACACCGTATCGATTGAACTGACTGCTCCAAATGCGACCTTCCTGCACGTAATGGGACTGAATTTTGCGTCTATCGTGCCCAAGGAAGAGGTCGAAAAATACGGCGAAGACTTTGGTAAGAATCCAGTAGGCACGGGAGCTTACGAGCTCACAGACTGGACTCTTGGACAAAAGCTCGTATTCGAGAAGAATCCAGAGTATTTCCGCTCGGGCGTTCCTTACATCGACACCATCACCTTCGAAGTCGGCCAAGAACCGTTGGTGGCGTTGCAGCGCCTGGAGCGGGACGAAGTGGACATCGCGGGCGACGGGATTCCCCCAGCGAAATACCTTCAGTTTAAAAATGATCCGCGGTTCCAGGATCTCATGGTCACAGGCGACCAGCTACATACAGGATACCTGACGCTAAATGTCACGATGCCTCCGCTGGACAACCTAAAAGTGCGTAAAGCAATCAATATGGCGATCAACAAAGACCGCATCGTGCGCATCATCAACGGCCGGGCAACACCTGCCAATCAGCCCCTACCGCCAGCGATGCCTGGCTACGACTCGGATTACGAAGGGTATAAATTTGACCCTGAAGGCGCGAAGGCCTTGCTGGCAGAGGCAGGCTTCGCGGACGGTTTCGAAACAGAATTGTTCGTTATGAACACCGATCCTCAGCCACGAATTGCCCAGGCGATGCAGCAGGATCTGGCGAATATCGGCATTACTGCGAATATCAAATCGCTGGCACAAGCCAATGTGATCGCAGCTGGTGGCGTTCAGGATCAGGCTCCAATGGTTTGGTCCGGTGGCATGGCCTGGATTGCTGACTTCCCGGATCCTTCAAACTTCTGGGGACCGATCCTTGGCTGTGACGGCGCAGTTCCTGGAGGCTGGAATTGGGCTTGGTATTGCAACGAAGAACTCGATGCTAAAGGTGCAAAAGCAGATGCCATGGCCGCTGCCGATCAACAAGAGGCAAGATCTGAGCTATGGGGTGAAGTATTTACTCAAGCAATGGCGGATGCTCCCTGGGTCCCTATTTTTAACGAGCAGCGGGTCACCGTGCACTCCAAGCGAATGGGCGGTGAAGATGCGCTCTACGTCGACCCTGTTCACGTCCCTGTCAACTACGACTATATCTGGGTGAAGTGATGTGTGAGAACAGCCTCGTAAAAACCATTCATGGTCATCACCACCACCATGGATGGGATAACAGCATTGCGCCAGTTGCACGAGTAGCGCCTGGAACCACGCTGGAACTTGAGTGCAAAGACTCCGGCAATGGGTACTTCACTTCTGATTCGACTGTGGAATCGGTTCGTGACATGCCCTTCGACAAAATCAATCCTGTCACCGGGCCTGTCTATGTCGAAGGCGCGGAACCTGGTGACATCCTGAAAATTACGATCGACAGCTTTCGGCCCTCGGGATTTGGCTGGACAGCCAATATTCCCGGGTTCGGCTTGCTGACTGACCAGTTCAAAGACCCAGCACTGGCTCTCTGGAATTACGATACATCAAGCATGGCGCCGGCAATGTTCGGCAAATACGCCAGGGTCCCGCTGAAACCATTTGCCGGAACGATTGGCTTGGCGTTGGCAGAACCTGGCTTACATTCCGTCGTCCCACCCCGTCGGGTCGGAGGTAACCTGGATATCCGCGATCTAAACGCCGGTTCTACGCTGTACCTGCCAGTTGAGGTTGCGGGTGCACTGCTATCGATCGGAGATACCCACGCAGCCCAAGGTGACGGAGAAATCTGTGGTACGGCCATTGAAAGCGCTATGGACGTTACCGTCACTTTGGATCTGATCAAAGACACACCGCTTGCTATGCCTCGATTTACAACCGCAGGCCCGGTAACGCGGCACCTCGACCAAGCGGGCTACGAAGTCTTCACAGGCGTCGGACCAGACCTCATGCAAGCAGCCAGGGATGCCGTTAGCGGCGCCGTCGAATGGGTTGCTCGCGAGCACGGCATGCCGGTAGAGCAAGCCTACATGCTTTGCTCCGTGTGCGGAGATCTGCGCATCAGTGAAATCGTCGACATGCCCAATTGTGTCGTTTCGTTCTATGTCCCAAAAGTCGTTTTTAACTAGGAGCTGACTTGAGTATGACTGTCCCTGATTCGGCACAAGCCGGGAAAACGCTTTTATCGGTTGAAAACCTGAGTATTGAGTTTGGTCAGGGTCAGTCATGCAAGCGAGTCGTGAATGACCTTAGCTTCAACCTGAATAAATCTGAAACCCTGTGTATCGCTGGCGAGTCCGGTAGCGGTAAATCTCTATCCGCGCTGGCGATCATGGGGCTTCTGCCCAAAATGGCTCGCACTCCGAGTGGTGCCATCCTATTTCATAATGAAGAATTGCTCAGCAAGTCGGAGCGGGAGATGCAAAAGATCCGCGCCAAGCAAATTGGAATGATTTTTCAAGAGCCAATGACGTCTCTGAATCCAATCATGCGTGTTGGAGACCAGATGATGGAGACCCTCAAACGCCATCGTATCGCATCCGGTGATGCAGCATGGCAGCATATCCGATCCATGCTTGATGCCGTTCGGATACCCAAGGTTTCCGAGCGTCTGCGCCAATACCCTCATGAACTCTCTGGCGGGTTACGTCAAAGAGTCATGATCGCAATGGCGATGCTGTGCAGCCCACAGATTCTAATAGCCGATGAACCTACCACTGCGCTTGATGTCACTATTCAGGCCCAGATACTGGAATTGATTCGGGAGCTACAGAAAGAATACGAAACAGGCGTACTGATGATTACGCACGACATGGGCGTGGTTGCCGAAATGGCTGACAACGTTGTCGTGATGAATCGTGGTGTCGTGGAGGAAACGGCGCCAATCCGAACCCTCTTCTCCAAACCGGCTGCCGCTTATACCCGGCAACTTTTAGCAGCAGTACCTCGCTTGGGGACAGCCCCCCCTTGTCGGAGCGACCTGAGCGCCCTCCAGTACTTGAAGTCGAAAACCTGAGCGTACGTTATCCGATGCGGAAGAAGTCCTTATTTGAGCAACCGAAGGAGGTGCACGCTGTCGATCACGTCAACTTCGCACTTCATGAGGGTGAAACCCTTGGCCTGGTTGGGGAGAGTGGTTGCGGAAAATCGACAACCGGTCGTGCGCTCATGAGCATGCTTAAATTCGAGGGCTCGATTAAAGTTCTGGGTAAAGATATCAAGGGCCTGAAAGGAAGCGCTTTGAAAGAGATTCGACAAGATATTCAAATGGTCTTTCAAGATCCCTTCGCCGCTCTCAATCCCAGAAAGACAATTGCTGAGCTGGTAGGAGAGCCCCTTCTCATCCACAGGCGCGGCAACGCCCAAGAACGCGAGGAGCGCGTAGCAACACTGCTGTCGCAGGTTGGGTTACCAGAAGCAGACGCAATGACACGCTATCCACATCAGTTTTCTGGTGGTCAGCGCCAGCGGATTTGCATAGCTAGAGCTTTGGCACTAAATCCGAAAATCATCGTTGCTGATGAGCCGGTCTCGGCGTTGGATGTGTCTGTGCAGGCACAGGTACTAGACCTTATGGAGGACCTGCAGAGGAAATACAACCTGAGTTACTTGTTCATTTCTCACGATATGGCCGTGATTGAGCGCCTCTGTCATCGAGTCGCAGTAATGTTTGGAGGAAGAATAGTAGAAATTGGCTCCCGGGATCAGGTATTGCACAATCCGCAGCACCCATACACTCAGCGATTACTTTCTGCAGTCCCGATTCCCGCCCTCGATAGCAAACGAGACTTTCGAGCGCTGCTGGAAGATAGTAAAGCCCCAGACCCGATCAAGCCAAAAGGTCACCAGGCTGAACCAAGTCAGTATAACGAAGTTGCTCACGGACACTGGGTTGCAGCAGGGGCCTGAGTCATAAATAAGCAGAACAATAAAACTGATAATCAAAACCCTCGATTTAAACCACTTACAAATAGTAGGTAAAGTTTACGTCGCCGAGGTTCCAGGGCTTCGGATCATCTTCCATACTCTTGAGGGAGGCCTCTAATCGATTGTCCGTTACGGACATCGTTAAATTATACTGGCAAGGGTTCGGGCTGTGAGCGCCGTCCTAGAAATGCAGCTCTGAAAGCCGCTTAAGTGCTTCGCTGGCTGGCGCTCTTCAGCGTGAATAACCAGGGAGAGGCGAGGAAAAGCTCCATATTCCCGCCCCAGTGCGCTGGATTCAATCCGTTGCGGGGCACGCCATCGTTTCGAACCGTTTCACACACATTATAAATCGTGATTCGTATGCGTTCCTTGTTCTGACCCAAGGCGTAAACTTCGTAGCAGCCCTCATCGACCTTTATCCGCTTGATGTCCCTGCCTTTGCCTCCGGGATCTTAATTGAAGCTTAATCGACCAGGGAGTTTCATTAAGGTTTGGAAACGGAATCAGGAGGTTCTTTTCGTACTGCGGGTTTGCGAGGGATGAAGGATTTTCGTAAAACCGCCTCTCAGGCAGCTTTGCGAAAATCCTCCATCCGCACGGTTTTGTCCCGGCTGCGACGGTATTTGCTTTTATCTTCAACCACACGCATGTGGTATTTGGGAGACTTCAGATCCCGTTGAACTGCACTATGCATTGTGGGCTTTGCCCGCTTCTTGGCCATGATATTTTCTCCATTGGCATTTCTGATATTGCTTTCCAATTATACCACTTCTTCCTGAACCAGAGCGTAAGGAATGACACTCACTCCCCGGCTACCTCAGGATGCACTCCCGGCTCAATGCCAGGTTTAACTCACGACGCTGTCGCCGCAGTGTGTTGCCCTTGTCGCTTCCATAGCCCGCTCGCAGCTTAGACTGGATCCTGCCGAGCTTGCCCCGGTATTTATCACAAGCTCTTTCCTGCCGGGCCCTGGCGGCGGCTTTGGTAATGCCTGAGGCTGGCCCGGGCCGATCAGAGGCTGATAGCAGGCCCCGAACCTCGGCACGAATCCCCGAAACCCGCTCACTCTGACGGAGATTTTCCGACATGGGCACCGTGGCGAGAGGCTTTACGTCAACTCGTTTGTGGGGAATTTTTCCGGGCGGATAATCCGAGAAATGTGCAACACCGCTGCTGTCTATCCAGGTGTAGACGTCTGCGCAGGCGCCAGCGCTGCTCAAAAAGAAAAAAACGAAAGCTGCCAATCTCCATGGCATACGATCCACTCCCTGTGGTTCCGTTATATGCCGTGGCAGTATAACGAAGCCAGCAGGGAATGTGGTGACGCTACTCCCGTTTTACTGATCCAGCAGTTCAATCCAATGCTGGACAGGCACGGTTGACTTGGTTTCCAGGTGCATCTGGCAGCCAATGTTGGCGGTGACGATGCGGTCGGGGTTGTCCACGGTCAGTGCCTTGAGCTTATTGCCCAGCAGCTTCTGGCTAAGCTCTGGCTGCAGAACCGAGTAAGTACCGGCAGAGCCACAGCACAGGTGTTTATCCTTAGTTGTGGCCAAATCCACACCGGCCTTGACCAGCACCTGCTCCACCACTCCGTTCTGCTGCATGGCGTGCTGGAGCGTGCACGGGCAGTGGAACGCCACCTTGCCTGGGCTCTGGCTCAGCTTCAGCTTTTCAAGGTCCTGTTTCAGCAGGAAGGCGCCGATATCCGTGCAGAGCTCGCTCACCTTCTGGGCCTTGGCAGCATAAACCGGATCATCTTTCAGTAGATGACCGTAGTCCTGAACCATGGCGCCGCAACCAGATGCGGTCATGATGATCGCCTCCGCGCCGGACTCGATAGCCGGCCACCAGGCATCGATATTCTGGCGCATGCGTTCCAGCCCCTTCTCGTGCTCGGAAAGGTGGTAGTTCACAGCACCACAACACCCGGCCTCAGGAGCCTCAACCATGGTAATACCCAGCTTATCGAGCACCCGCGCCGCCGCCGCGTTGGTATTCGGCGTTGCGGTGGGCTGGACACACCCGGCAAGCGCGAGCACGATCCGGCTGTGACTGGCGGCCGGCCATGGGCTTGCCTGCTTTCTGGGTGGCACTTTGGTGCGCAGTTTTTCCGGGAGCACGGGCCGGAAAATCTGCCCGAGCCGCAGCAATAAACCAAATAGCTGACGATTGGGGAGCACGCGGGCCAGCCCCCATCGCATCCACTTGTCCTTAGGAGCCCGGGGCAGCTCTTTCTCCATCAATCCCCGACTGATGTCGACGAGACGACCATACTGCACACCCGACGGACACGTGGTCTCACAGCTTCGGCAGGTGAGGCAGCGGTCCAGGTGCTCCCGGGTTTTCTCGGTCACTTCTTCGCCTTCCAAAAACATCTTCATGAGGTAAATGCGGCCACGAGGACCATCACGCTCATCATTCAGTTCCTGGTAGGTGGGGCAAGTCGCGGTGCAGAACCCGCAGTGGACACAGGCCCGCAGTATGGATTCCGCCTCCTGCCCTTCCGCAGTATTGGCAAATTGTTGAACCAGATTAGTTTGCATCGTATACCTGCTCTTACAACCAGCTGTATAAACGTCCGGGATTAAAGATGTTATCCGGATCGAAAGCGTTCTTTATGCGGCGCTGAATGGTTTTAAGGGCTTCAGGCTGATGATGCATCACCTCGCCCGAACGATCACCGCCCCGGAACAGACTGACCTGCCCGCCCGCAGCACGCGCCAGCGGCTCCATTTGCTGCAGCTCTCCCGCACCCCGGAACCAGCGCTGGGAACCTGCCCAGTCGATGAACCAGCTACCCTCGAGTTCCGGATTAGAGGCCGTCGAACCGATCGAGAACCGCCACAGTGGTACGTCGTTGCCAGCGAAGAACTCGTGCTGCATGTCTTGTACCTGCTGCCAGAAGTGATCGCCGTTCTCCATCACTTCACCGGACCACTTTTCTGCTGTGGCTTCCACCGCGGAACGAGCGCCAGACAACCTCAGGTAGACTTTGCCGTCCACCCAGCAAGCGCCGGTGATGGGCTTCGATTCAGCGGCGCGGCTGTTCATGTAATGAATCACCTCATCCATTGCCATTTCCTGAACCAGGGTCATGGATGCGGCCGGCTTAGGCATCACTTTCAGGCTGATTTCGGTCATAACACCGAGGGTTCCCATGGCGCCAGCCTGCAGCCTTGAGACGTCGTAGCCCGCCACGTTTTTCATGACCTGGCCACCAAAGCGCAAGTGTTCGCCTTTGCCGTTGAGCAGGCGGACACCCAGCACCTGATCCCGCACCGAACCACTCCAGGGCCGGGCCGGACCTGAAAGGTTACAGGCCAGCGTGCCCCCAATGGTGGACGTCTCGCTGATATGTGGTGGTTCAAAATGCAATGCCTGCCCCTGCTCGGCCAGGGTCGCTTCGATTTCGCTCAGCGGGGTTCCGGCACGAACGGTAAGCACCAGCTCCACCGGATGGTACTCAACGATGCCGGAATGCTCGCCGACATCCAGGGTACCCGCGTCGGCGTCAGCTTCGCGGCCCATAAAGGCCTTGCTTCCGCCACCGACGATGTTGAGTTTGTGCCCGCCATCGCGGGCCTGGAGCACTTGCTCCCTCAGTTGTTGGTAAATATCAGCCATGGGCGGCTTCCGTCTGTTCGTGCTTGTGTTGTTTGTGTTCGAGAGAGCGGTATTCCTGGCAGAACTTCAGGGCTGGCACACCCTTGCCCGGATTGAGGATACCCGAAGGGTCAAATGCGGCCTTCACGTCGTGGAATTGCTGCAATTCCTCGTCATTGAACTGCACCGCCATCTGACGGATCTTCTCCACGCCAACACCGTGCTCACCGGTAATGCATCCGCCCACTTCAACGCACAAATTGAGGATGCTGCTGCCAAACGCTTCGGTACGTTCAAACTCGCCCGGTACGTTGGCATCAAACAGAATCAAAGGGTGCAGATTACCGTCACCGGCATGGAAAACATTGGCCACCCGAAGACCGAAGTCTTCGGACATCTTTTCCATCTCCGTCAGGACATGGGCGAGATGACGCCGGGGAATGGTTCCATCCATACAGTAATAGTCCGGGGAGATTCGCCCTACTGCCGGAAACGCGGACTTCCGCCCTTTCCAGAGCAGCGCACGCTCTTCCTCACTCTGTGAGGTCCGCACTGAGGTGGCGCCGAGCTTGCGGAAAACTTCTTCGGCCTCGGCAATGTGTTCATGCACCTCTTCTTCAGTACCATCCACCTCACACAGCAACAATGCCTTGGCATCACGGGGGTAGCCCGCCTGGGCAAAGTCATCTGCTGCGACAATGGCATGGCCATCCATCATTTCCAGACCACCGGGAATAATGCCATGAGAGATAATGCCCCCCACCGCATCGCCACCCTTCTGAACGCTGTCAAAGCCGGCCATGACCACCTGTGCCACTTCTGGCTTCGGCAACAGCTTCACTTTTACCTCAGTGACCACACCCAGCAGACCTTCAGAACCGGTCATCAACGCCAGCAGGTCCATACCACAACTGTCCAGGGCATCGCTGCCAACGGTCACGACGTCGCCTTCAGCCGTTACCATTTCAACACTGTGCAGGTTATGTACCGTCAAGCCGTATTTCAGACAGTGCACCCCACCGGAGTTTTCCGCCACATTACCGCCAATGGTGCAGGCAATCTGGGACGAGGGGTCCGGACCATAATACAGTCCGAACTGGGCCGCCTCCTCGCTGATGGCGAGGTTGCGAACGCCCGGCTGCAGCCGCGCCGTTCGGGCCAGCGGATCAATCTCAAGGATGCGATTGAACTTGGCCAGTGAGAGCACCACCCCTTCTTTGTTAGGCATGGCGCCGGCACTTAGACCGGTTCCCGCTCCGCGGGCAACAACCGGGACCTGGTTTTCGTTACAGATGCGCATAACACGCTGTACCTGCTCCACGGTCTCCGGCAGCACCACCAGCAAAGGCATCTCGCAATACATCGACATGCCGTCGCATTCATAGGGCTTCATGGTTTCGTCATCAGTAATGACGTAGTTCGGGTCAATAAAGGCCCGGAACTGCTCCGCCAGCTCGGCTTTGCTGACTTTCGGCTTGGTAGTCATAGCGTTCTCTGGGTTCGTATCACGTCAATTACCGCTCTAAAGCGGATATTGCGGACAGCTCCGAAGAGCTGTCCGCCCCGATGTGACATCAATTAACTGCGCTTGGCTTCAAAGTGGTCAAGGCCCGCCTGTGCACAGTCCATGTCCTGTTGTGGCGTACCGGAACTCAGGCCGATACCACCTACCACGTCGCCATCGACAACAACCGGCAGACCACCACCTACGGAACTGATACGACCACCGACTTCTGTGTGGATGCCGAAGGCCAGACTGCCCGGCACATTGACCTTGTTGTAGTCGTGGGTGGCCTTCTTTGCTGCCGCCGCCGTGAAGGCCTTGTCCTGCGCGATGGTGACACTGGTGATCTTGCCACCGTCCATGCGCTCGAAGGCGATCAGGTTACCGGACTCATCAACAATCGCGATGCACATGGGCACACCGATCTCGCGGGCTTTTTCCGCCGCGCCCTCGATAAGAATCCGGGCTTCAGCCAGATCCAGTCTTTTAACTGTCAACATAACAACGTACTCCTTGAATTTATTAACCGTAAACGAGTCCTGGCAGCCAGGTCACGATGCCGGGGATCAGGATACACATGAACAGTCCGAATGCCTGAATAGCCAGGAACACCAGAGACGACTTGAAAATCGTCGCCATGGATATTTCCGGCGGGCATACGCCACGGAGGTAGAACAATGCGTAACCGAATGGCGGGCTGAGGAACGACATCTGCATATTGACCAGATAGAGCACACCAAACCAGAGCACAACATCATCACCTGCCACCGGCGGGAAGCCCAGCAGCCCCGGGAATTCCAGCGCTTTTACGATGGGGATGAAGATGGGAACCGCCAGCAGCAAAATGCCCACCCAGTCCAGGAACATACCCAGAACCACTAGCAGGAACATCAGCAAAAACAGAATGCCGTAAGGCGACATGCCAGTGCCCAGGATGGAATCCGTTACAAATTGCTGTCCGCCCTGAAGGATATAGAAGCCAACAAAGACCGAGGCACCGAACATGATCCACAGAACCATGGCGGATGCCTTGGTCGTGGTTACGGAGGCTTCCCGCAGTCCGGCAATGGAGAATCTGCCGTGCATCATAGCCACCACGATGGCACCAAAGGAGCCGATACCAGCCGCTTCCACGGGCGTTGCGATGCCGCCGAACAGAAGGCCCAGCACCAGGAACACCAGAATCAGTGGAGCAATCAGGTTTTTCGTGAGAAGGAGCTTTTCCTTCAGGGAAATCCGCTCTTCCACCGGTACAGGCGGCCCCAGCTTCGGATTAATCCAGCTGCGAACCAACACATAGGCAATGTACAGGGAAGACAGCATCAGGCCCGGGACCACAGAGCCGAGATACAACTCACCGACCGATTGCTGCGCAACAACCGCGTAGAGAATCGCCAGGATTGAGGGAGGAATCAGTATGCCAAGAGTACCACCAGCCATGATCGAGCCCAGCGCAATCTTCTGATCGTAACCGCGCTTGAGCATCGCAGGCAGAGCGATGATGCCCATCGTGACAACGGCAGCACCGATAACACCCACCATGGCTGCAAGCAGAGTAGATGCCAGAATGGTTGCTGTCGCCAGACCGCCGCTCAGGCCACCCATCCACTTGTAGACCACACTGAACATTTCCTCAATCAGGCCTGCCCGCTCAAGCATGGAGGCCATGAAGATAAACAGCGGTATTGCCGCCAGATCAGAGTTGGTCATCATCGGGAAGATGCGTCCCGGCACGAGGTTCAGCATCAGTGAGTCGCCCACCAGATAGATGAACATCACCCCGAGACCACCAGTCACGAAAGCCAGCGGCAGCCCCATCATCAGGGCCACGGCAAGGGAACCGAACATCAGATAGGTCAAAGGCCCGATCTTGACGTCAGAAAGGCTACCGGAGAGTTTGAACAGGAATTGCTCGTCGCTCCACGGATCGTAGAAAAGAATGTTAATCATTTCGACACAGATGACAAACGCGAGTGCCACTGTGGCGATAATCATCAGCCAGGTACTTAGCTTCCCGACAAGGTTACTACCCGGCGCAGTTGTTGTATTTGTGGTCATGCGTTGCGCTCCCGACCTAGACGGACAAACAGGACAAGATCCTTGATCAACTTGGATGTGCCTGCGAGTAAAAGAAGTAATGAACCCAGCACCATCATGCCTTTGGCCGGCCAATGCTGAATGCCCCAGGTCTCAACCGTGGTTTCATTCATGGCGTAGGAATCCAGGAAGAAGGTCCAGGAGGTAACCAAAAGAATGAGGGCAAAAATGAAGAAGAACATGGACGTAAAGATGTCCAGACCAATTCTTCCCCGCGGCGGCAGCATGTTGTACATCACATCCACACGCACATGGGCACCATGAAGCATGGCAAACGCGCCCGCCAGCATATACTGCATACCAAGCAGCAAGAAGCTGGCCTCATGGACCCAGATGGTGGGCATGTTAAAGATGTAGCGCATGACCACCCCAAAGAAATAGAACACAACGGCATTGATTGTCCAGAACGACACGAATAGACCGGATTTTTCGCAAATCCAGTCCACTACCTTGGTAAACCCGTTCCCTTCGAACTGGAGATAGATAAGTGGATCATCCTCTTCCGCCTGTAATTCCCCCGGTGTCAATTCCGGCTCGGCACTCTCGCCTCCATGACCACTGCTCCACTTATCCCAGGCCATCATGATCAGCGGCATGACCGCAAGCCAGCCCCAGTAGAACCAGTGCGGCATTACGAATCCGAAACCTTCAAGATCAGACATGTTGTTACTTCCTCAGCCACAAAACGGGGAAGGCGGGACTCCTCGTACGGAGTCGTCCCTGACCTTCCCCCTGTTTCTTATTTGTTAATGGAAGGTGTTACCGGCCCGGCACGCCTTCAAGATCAGACTCCGTGATATAGCCGACGGTATCGTTCATCATATACTCGACCTGCATGTCGAAGATCTCACGGGCACTCTCGTCTTTATTCGCCCACTTATACCAGATCGGGATGGCCTTACGGCGCCATTCATTCAGATCTTCCTGGCTCAGGCGAGTCACGGTGTCACCGGCATCCTTGAACTTCTTCATAGCCTCAACGTTGCGCTTCTGAATGGTCAGGTAGTGCTTCTGGGAATAGATGCGCACTTCATCCTCAACCAGTTGCTGGAGCTTCGGATCGAGAGCTTTCCAGGCACGCAGGTTGACGGTCAGATCCATCAGGTCCACCGGTTGGTAGATCGACATTACGCCAGGAGGTCCGAACATGACGTAATCAGTCACCTGAGAAAAGCCCAGTTCCCAGTTCACCGCCGGGCCCACGTAATCCGCTGCGTCGATGGTACCCTTTTCCAGAGCCGGGAAGATGTCAGAACCCGGCAGACTCACGGTAGAAGCACCGAACGCCTGAAACACCTCTGATACCATGCCACCGGGAACCCGGAGCTTCAGGCCTTTAAGGTCGTCAAGACTGTTTATCGGCTTCTTGGAGTGAATGATATTTGCGTCATGCTGGATCGGACCCACGTAGAACAGGCCGAACTTCTCGTAGATTTCCCGGGTCTTCTCCAGCATGCCCAGTGAGTAGAACATGGTGTCCCACTGGTGAGGCTGATCGGGGCCGCCTGGATAGGATGACAGGAAAACCGAAGCGGGAATCTTGCCGGACCAGTACAGGGTGAAAGGGTTCATGCCCTGAAGAACGCCACTGCGAACCGAATCGAACAGTGAGTTGCTATCGGCAGCGACAGCCTTGGCAGGGAAACACTTGAAAATCAGCTCACCCCCGGACTTGTCCTCCATGCCATTACACCAGTCCTCAAACAGGTCGTAGCCGACCGTGCCCGCGTCCCATACGGACTGGATTTTCCAGGTGGTTGCAGCCTGGGCCTGCCCTGCACCCATCAGCATGGCGCCAGCAAAGGCCGCACCCACTGCAGCTGTCTTCAGGAAACTCCGGCGTGGCGGCGTCTCTCCAATTTCACAGTTATTTCGGATGTTTTTGTTCGATTTCATCGACACATCTCCGTTAGCGTTGTTTTTATCAGCGTCAGATCAACGCCGGTCTGGTGTCTTGCACCCACCGACATTACACAGATATTCGTAGGCAATTCGGAATTAGTCCAGTCTATAAACCACTGGTCAGACCACTTTTTCCTGAATTACAAATGGACGAATTGACCGCAATCAGCCATATTTACAGGGCTTGGGAGCACACTGATTGACGGAGCAATCACTTACGATCACAACAGTCACTGGTCAGACCAGCGAGCACATACAGGCAACCGAATGGCTATTTCCCAGGAAATCTCATACCGGCTTGAACGGCTCATACTTGATGGCGGGCTGGCGCCGGAGCAGAAAATCCCTTCAGAAAGGCAGCTGGCGGCGCGCCTCGGTGTTTCCCGTGCCGTGATCCGGGAAGCCCTGCATGAACTTCAGGGGCGCGGCGTCATTGAAACTCGCCACGGAAAAGGCTCGTTCGTGGCCAGTATGGTTCCGGGCTACTCAGACATTGAAGAGCAAAGCCCTTTGATGCACCTCTTCGAGGGCCACCCCCGCACGCTTTATGATTTACTGGAAGTCCGTGAACAACTGGAGGGCCAGGCTGCCTTCCTCGCCGCTCAACGCGCAACGAGCGTGGATAGGCACCGGATTACAAAGGCCTTCCGCGCCTTGGAGCAGACTGACCCTCTCAGCAACGCTCGTTCGGACCACAGCTTTCATCTTGCAATCGTGGAGGCTTCCCACAATCCCATCCTGGTACATGTGCTGAATAGCCTTAAAAACATGATGCTAATGACGGTACAGGCGTCCGTGGCCAATCTGAACCCTCGGGAAGAAATGCGGAAAAAGATTGTCCGCCAGCACAGACAGCTCTATGAAGCAGTAATCTCGGGAAAGCCCGGCGCTGCACAAAAAGCCGCTACAGCACACGTGAAGTTCGTGAGCGAATCGATGCGGGAGATGGAAAAAGACGGCGGCAAAGTCATTCGCATGCCCATCCCATCAGACGCTGCGGCACAACATTTGCGTTCGGAACTTTGAGGCGGGCAGATGCTTGCAAAAACCACACGTTGCTCCACAATGACTTGGGACGATTTGTGGCGAAAAGCTGCGAAAACACCTATTTAAGGTGTTGATTTTCAGAGCTACAGCCCGTAAAACATGCGCCTTTGAAAAACAGCCTCAGGAGTGACCCATGGCGGACCAAGCGCCTTTGATCTGCAGGGATATTCACAAGACCTTCGACAAACTTGAAGTGCTCAAGGGCATTTCACTGGAAACCCGCAAAGGCGACGTCGTTTCGCTCATTGGTAGCTCCGGCTCCGGCAAAAGCACCTTCCTGCGTTGCATTAACCTGCTTGAGACTCCCACATCGGGCGATATTATCGTGCACGGTGACCCAATTCGGTTCACAACCAACCGCAAGGGCGAGCGAATTCCTGCCGATAACAAGCAGGTCGAGCTGATCCGGGCAAAGCTGTCCATGGTGTTCCAGAGTTTCAACCTCTGGTCTCACATGACTGTGTTGGAAAACATCATCGAGGCACCGGTCAACGTCCTGAAGGTGCCGAAAAAAGAAGCCATCGAAAGAGCAGAAGCGTACCTACAGAAAGTCGGCATCTATGAACGCAAGGACTACTATCCGGCCCAGATGTCAGGCGGCCAGCAGCAGCGAGCGGCCATTGCGCGGGCACTGGCCATGGAACCGGAGGTCATGCTGTTTGACGAACCCACATCGGCCCTGGATCCGGAACTGGTTGGTGAGGTTCTGAAGGTCATGCAGGGCCTGGCCGAGGAAGGCCGGACCATGATCGTGGTGACCCACGAGATGGCTTTTGCAAGGGATGTGTCAACTCAGGTCCTGTTTTTGCATCAGGGCGTGATCGAAGAGCAAGGTACACCTGAAAAAGTGTTTGATCACCCGGACTCGGAACGCATGAAACAGTTCCTGGCTCCCAACTTCTGACACACGGTGCTATCTTGAGTCCGTATTGGATGCAAAACGTCCATAAAAAATAAGCCCAAAAGGCAAACCACTGGAGAAGTGACACATGAAAAAACTGATTGTTGCAGCGAGCTGTGCCCTGGCCATGGCGGCCGGTACCGTGCAGGCGAAGGACTGGAAAGAGATCCGCCTGGCCTTTGACGTGCCTTACGAGCCGTTTGAATACAAGGGTGAAAATGGCGAGCTGACCGGCTTTGAAATCGAACTGGCCGAAGCGATGTGTGCAGAAATGAAAGCCGACTGCGAATTCGTTATTCAGGCCTGGGACGGAATGATTCCTGGCCTGGTGGCTCGCAAGTACGACGCCATCATGTCCTCCATGTCCATCACCGAGGAGCGTGCCGAGCGTGTCTTGTTCTCTGAGCCATACTACAACACACCAGGCGGCTGGTTCGCCCGTGAAGGGTTCAGCACTGACGTAACTGATATGGACGCTATGGAAGGCAAAACCGTTGGCGTCCAGCGTGGCACCACTATGGACACCTATGTGACTGAAAACATGGGCGGCATTGTCAGTATCAAGCGTTACACCACGGCTGACGACATGGTTCTGGATCTCGAAGGCCAGCGCCTGGACGTTGTGTTCGTGGATTACCCTGTAGGCGAGCAAACCATCCTGACCAAAGAAGGCTTCGTTGAAGTGGGCGAGCCCGTCAAGCTGGGCCAGGGCGTCGGGGTTGCAATGCGCAAGCGTGACAAAGATCTGGCGGCAAAGGTTAACTCAACGCTTAAGAAGCTGAAAAATGATGGCACGTACGACACCATCATGCAGAAGTACTTCAATTACGACATCAAGATGTAAAACTGCCAGGGGGTGGCTGTAACAGCCACCCCTGACTACCGGACTCTTCCATGCTCGATCTGAAAGGCTATGGCCCGGAATTACTGGACGGAGCAGTGGTCACCATTGAACTGGCCTTCCTCTCCCTTGCGCTGTCCCTCACCCTCGGGTTGATAGGTGCGTCTTCCAAGCTATCCGGCAACCGCCTCGCCAAAGGCATTGCAACGGGTTACACCACGTTGATTCGGGGTGTGCCGGACCTGGTTATGATGCTGCTCTTTTATTACGGCGGGCAAGTCATGGTTAATGCCATTTCAGACTGGATCTGGGAGGCTTATGAGGTCGATTTCTTCTTTCAGTTTGACCCCTTTATTTCCGGCGTAGTAACCATAGGGCTGATTTTTGGTGCCTACATGACGGAAACCTTCAGGGGCGCATTCCTTGCCGTGGAAAAGGGCCAGATTGAGGCCGCAAGGGCCTACGGTTTTACCCGCTGGCATACTTTCCGCCGCATTATTTTTCCGCAGATGCTGCGCCATGCGCTTCCAGGCATTGGGAACAACTGGCAGGTGTTGCTGAAAACCACAGCCCTGGTTTCCATTATCGGGCTGACGGATATGGTGCGTGTAGCCGAGGAGGCGGCCAAGGCCGAACGAATGCCATTTCACTTTTTCATTCCGGTCGCGTTTGTGTATCTGTCGCTGACCGCCGGTTCAGAGCTGTTTATCAAGTGGCTCGACAAGCGCGCCAATGTTGGCGTGGTCCAGGGGGGATGAGACATGCCTGACTTTATCGCCCAGTTGCTGGACCAGAATGAAATCTTTACCGCCATGACCATCATGGAATACTGGGACGGTCTGGTGCATACCGTTCAACTGGTGTTTTTATCGCTGGTTATCGGGCTGATCTTTGCCGTACCGCTGGCCATTCTGCGGACAGTAAAGAATCCGTTTATATCCGGGCCAGTCTGGCTTTACACCTATCTGTTCCGTGGCACGCCGCTGCTGATCCAGCTTTACATCATTTACTATGGAATTGCTCAGGTCCCTGGCATTCAGGAAACCTTCTGGTGGGAAATTTTCCGGGAACCGTTTTACCCCGCCCTGCTGGCGTTCGCCCTGAATACCTGTGCCTACACCACGGAAATCATTCGGGGTGCGATTATTTCTACACCCCATGGCGAGATTGAGGCTGCCAAGGCCTACGGCATGAACTGGCTTATGCGGATGCGCAGAATTGTTTTGCCAAGTGCTTCTCGCCGGGCAGTTCAGGCGTACTCCAATGAGGTTATTTTCATGCTGCACTCCAGTGCCATTGCCAGCGTGGTAACCATTGTGGATCTGACCGGTGCAGCCCGTAACATTTACTCGCGGTTTTATGCGCCATTCGATGCCTTTATCTTTGTCGCCCTGATCTATTTGACGCTGACCTTTATTCTCGTGTTCGCGTTCCGCAAACTTGAGAACCATCTTTTGCGACACCAGAGGCCTGTCGGCTCCTGACGCTTACTTTCCAGGATCTTTGTGCCCGGACTGGGATTCAGATGACAGCACACCAGAACCTCTTTGATAACTCTTCAGACTGGCTCGATCACACCCTGACCAACGCTTCCTCGAGCCTACCCGCGTCCGCCACAAGATTAACTGACGGCGCCAGTATTACCCGAAGCACTGTTGGGGTCCTGGAGCTGCACCCTTCTCCGGGTCGGCCGAACCCAAACAACGAAGCACTCATCGTTTCTGCCGGCGTACACGGTAATGAAACCGCCCCGATTGAGGTACTGAACGGCCTCGTAAACGAACTGTTGAATGGCGACTGGGAACTGGCCTGCCCACTGTTGCTGATAATGGGCAACCCACCCGCGATGGTCGCAGGTGAGCGGTTTCTCGAGGCAAATATGAACAGGCTGTTCCACGGTGCCCACAACAAACCAGAGTATCGGGAGCTACCAGAGGCGGCGAGGGCCCGGCAGATTGAGGCACTCTGCCGGGAATTTTCCGCGACACATTCGGGAAAGCTCTCGCACTATGATTTGCACACGGCAATCCGCCCTTCCCGGCGGGAAAAATTTGCGCTGTATCCGTTTGTAGCAGGCCGACAGGTCGAGGCTTCCCAATGTGACTTCCTGCTGGAAGCCCAGGTGGATACGCTGCTGCTTCAACACAAGGCCGGAACGACCTTTTCATCGTTTACTTCGTCTGTGCTGGGCGCTGAGAGTTTTACAGTGGAGCTGGGCAAGGTCCAGCCGTTTGGACAGAACGACCTGACCCGCTTTACCGGCATCCGGGATGCTTTACGTCGACGCTTCCGAGGTGCCGCAGCGCCCATGCCAAAGGCGCCATTTGCGGATATGACGGTGTTTGAAGTAGTCCATGAAATTCTGAATACCGGGAAAAGCTTTCAGTTCCATGTTCCCGATGATGTTGCAAACTTTACCGAGTACGCGCCCGGCACCGTCATCTGGGAAGACGGCGCCACGTGCTACAGAGTTGGCGACATACCGGAAGCCATCGTGTTCCCGAACCGGGATGTGCCGGTTGGCCAGCGGGTTGGCTTAATGATCAGAGCCCGGAAAGCCGTCTCCGGGGCCTGATCATTACACCGGTCAGGCTGGCGCGTTTTCAGGCTCAGCCACACAAACCCTGATCAACTGCGTACACACGGCCGGGATGATCAGCAGGGTCAGGAC
This sequence comes from Marinobacter salinus, assembly GCF_001854125.1. Taxonomy (NCBI): domain Bacteria; kingdom Pseudomonadati; phylum Pseudomonadota; class Gammaproteobacteria; order Pseudomonadales; family Marinobacteraceae; genus Marinobacter; species Marinobacter salinus. Next base: position 4,035,267 of record NZ_CP017715.1, on the reverse strand, counting down.
CGTCGAGGCCAGCAAGCCCGATATGATGGCCCATGCCATGGGCGGCCAAAGGGTGGAACTGGAGAACGCCAGCGGCAGCAGCCCGGCTACGGTGGTCGCGGTGGTCAGCAGTATTGGCCGGGTTCGTTGCTCTACGGCTTTGCGCACAGCACTGCGGATACCCTCACCGTTCTCCAGCTCCCGGTCCATAACGTCCAGCAGAACAATGGCGTTATTCACCACAATGCCAACCAGGGCAATCACCCCCAGCAACGACTGAAAGCCAAATGGCGATCCGGACAACACCAGGCCGGGGAAAATGCCAACGGTCGCCAGTGGCACGGTCAGCAGGATAATTCCGACCCGGCGAAACGAATTAAACTGCAACAACAGAAAAAACAGCAGTAGAAGTATGCCTATGGGCGCTGCAGTCAACAGTGCTCCGTTGGCTTCGCCCGAACCTTCCGCATCGCCTCCCATTTCGAGCCGGGTTCCTGTCGGCAGCGGGTTATCTTCAAGCGTCTGATACAGGCCCTCCAGTGCCTGACTGAACCCGTAACCGGTTTGCAGGTTGGCCGTCACCGTATTCATTCTCACGCCATCGCGAAGATAACGTGCGGCCGGCTCCCAACTGGTTTGAACGCTCGCCACCGCAGCCAGTGGTATGGCATCACCCCGGTCGTTATAAATGTTCACAGACAGCAAACGCGAAAGCGACAGCGCCGTTCCTTCCCGGGAGCGCAGGACCAGAGGGATGGGGTCATCCTCCTGGCGATAGCGCTCGGCGACAATACCAAAGCTCTGGCCGTAAAGGCTCCGGGCCACGTCGGCACGGGTCAGCCCATACCTGGCCGCCGTTGCATCGTCCACATTGATAGCAATGCTTGGCACCCCAATGTCGAGGTCGTGACGGACGTCCACAGTTCCCTCTACGCCCCGAAGACTGGCAAAAACCCGTTCTACAGCTTCCGCACGCATCTCATCACTGGCGTGGTATACACGCAGCTCGATCGGCGCAGCGCGGGGCGGCCCCTGGCCGAGAATGCCGACAGTCACATCCAGCTCCGGCATTTCCTCTTTCACATGGGTGCGAACCCAACGGATCATTTCCGTAGTATCGGCCAACGTGGGCGTCCGGATAACAAGGCGGGCCCGGTTTGGCGCCTGAGGTGCGCGTTGGAGGTTGTAGTAAAAGGTCGGTCCGGTGAAGCCAACAAACCGGTGAACTTCAAGGGCATCAGGCCGTGTCCTGACCATGCCCTCAAGCATCGCCGCGGCTTCCGCCGTCCGGCTCTGATCCGTACCCTCGGGCATGTAAAGTTCGACAATGACCCTTGGCCGATCGGCGTTCGGGAAAAACTGCTGGGCCATGAAGGGCGTCAGTGCAACACTGGCCGCTACCAGTATCGCGCCTCCGGCGATCAATGCACGAGGGTAACGGGAAACCAGGCCGCCAAGAAAACGGGCCAGCCCCATCAGGCGGTTGCTTCCGGCATTGTGGCGGGGTTTCAGGAAGCGGGCCGCGAGTAGAGGCACGGCCGAAATTGCAAGCAGGTAGCTGACGGAAAGAGTCAGCATGATCATCACCGGCACGCCTCGGGTAAAGTCTGCGGCCCCGCCTTTTGACAGCAACAGGGGCGCAAATGCCGCCAGCGTGGTGCCGGTCGAGGCGCCCAGGGGCCCGGCAAGCTCACTGACGGCCTGGCGCAAGGCATCCAGTCGACGCATACCATGATCAAGATAACCCTGGATACTCTCAACGATCACGATAGCGTTGTCGATCAGGATACCCAGGGAAATAACCATTCCGATGACCGCTATCTGGTGCAACACGCCACCGCCGAGATCATAAAGGCCGATACTGATCAGCGCCACCATGGGGAGAATAGAGGCAACCAGAAGCCCCATACGGATGCCCATGCCGGTAAACACCACTGCAACGATGATGAGCACTGACAGGACAAGGCTCCAGGCAAGGTTGTCGAGGCGCTCCTCTACCTTGTCAGGCTGGAAGAACATTTCCCGGATTTCGTAAGGGTCAAACTCGGCGCGTACCTGTTCAACCCGCTCCCGCACACGCTTGCCAAAACGAATGGCATCCGTGGTGCCCTCTTCCATAATAACGGAAAGCAGAACGACTCTTTCTCCGTCATACCAGGTTTCCGGCTGCAGAGGTTCAGAAGGGCCGCGCCAGACATCAGCGGCAGCGGCCAGAGGAACCTGGGAGCCGTCCGGAAGCTCTATCGGCGTGGCCCTGATTGCATCAATGTCGGCGAACTCGCTGTTTGGCAATACAGACAGGCGCCGACCATCCACCACCACAAAACCGCCTGGAATAGTCTGGTTACGGCGCGCGAGAGTCTCCATCACGCGGGCTGGTGAAATCCCCAGCCGATAGAGAGCCGCGTCATCCAGAGCTAGGGTAATCTGCTCATCGGCATCGCCCTCCAGCCCGATACGCGACACTCCGTTAATGTCAGAAAGGTTCTGCTTCAGGCGTTCAGCCACCCCGGTGAGCTCAGTGACGGAAGGCGATCCGCCCACTGCCAGCACGATGGCAGGAATGTCGATCAACCGGTCATCCAGTGCCATCTGGCCCACGTCATCGGGGAAATCGCTCCTGGCTCGCTCCATGGCCAGCCGCACGCGGTCCCACGCCGGATCCGTGTCGTAAATGGTGTCGTTGAGGCGCAGCTTCATCAGGGCAACCCCGGTTCGCGCCGTGCCCTGGGTGTAATCCACTTCTTCTACCTGGCGCAATTCATCAGCAAGAGGCTGCAAGACCAGTCGCTCAACGGCGTCGGCATTGGCACCCGGGTAATTCACCGTAATCATCCCTGCCCGGTACGGAAAAGAAGGATCCTCCTGGCGGGGCATCGTGCTGTAGGCGGCAATACCCAGCAGGCACAACATGGTAACAACCATGCCCAGCAGACGCTGATAGCCAAGCAGTCTGCGAGTCATCAGCGCACCTCCACAGTGTCGCCATCGGTCAGGCGGGCCATGCCGGCATAGACCACCTGATCCCCCGGGGAGAGATCGTCAGCCTGCACTACGACCCGCTCGCCAACCACCCGCTCAACCTTGACGGGAATGCGGCTCGCTACCCGATTCCGTACCCGAAAAACGCCCGTCCCTTTGGCCGTGCGAATGACCGACAACAACGGAACGGTCGTCGCAGACAGCCGCGTCGGTGTGATGCCCACTTCCACAGGCTCGCCCGGTTCCAGTGTATTGACGGGCACACTGACCAGCACCGGATGCAGCTCTCCCCGGATGGCACCGGCCTGGGCAATCTCCACGACAGAACCGGTATGCGGAGGCTGAGACCTGTCCTGGACTGACCAGACTGGCAGTGCCTCCCCCAATACCACGTGTTGAAGCAAATAGGCTGGTACCCTGACTTCCACCTCCCGCCCTTTCGGCGAAGAAATTCGCATCACCGGCTGCCCAGCCGCCACAAATTCGTCAGGTTCAACCAGCAAAGCCTCAACGCGACCGGCAAAAGGCGCACGCAGGGAACTCTCATCCAGCAACTGGGTTGCCTCAGCCAGTGCCGCCTCAGCCGTTGCGACACTGGCCTTCAGGGCATCCCTTCGAGCGGCGATCTGCTCCAGGCTCTGCTCGGACACAACACCCCGCTCATGCAACCGGCTGGAACGCTCCCACTCACGTTTGGCCTGGTCATATTGGGTCACCAGTTCGTCCAGTTTTGCACGGGCCGAATCCCGGGCCGGGGCAAGGGCCGGGTTGTAAACGCGTGCCAACATATCTCCCGCCTCCACTCGGCGCCCCAGCTCCACGGAACGCTCTTTTAACGTTCCGCTGACCTGGAATGTCAGGGTTGCCCGCTGTGTTGCACGCACGATCCCTGAGAAGCGAAGGGGAATCTCCTGTGTCTGGCCTCCAGTCACTTCCGACACGCGCACAGATACCGATTGGGATTTGGCTTCTGAAGACACATCACCAGCTTTACAGCCGACAAACAGAACCGGGAAAACGACCAGGAACGCGATGGCAAGGGGACGGGGAAACGGCTTCATGAGTTGTCCTTTCGTTCATGCTCTTGCTGGTTGTGGGTATCCGCTCCCTCAAATACCCAATTGACGTATGGACATAATGTCATTCTTTGACACATTGTCAATAATCGGATTTTATAGGGTTTCAGGTATGATGCATCTGCAGTTGCACACAAACGGATGACTTGATGAGCGAACCACTGAAAACACGCCGCGAACGGGAGAAACAGGCCCGCTACGATGCGATTCTCGACGCCGCCGAACTGGTGTTTTCCGAGAAGGGCTACGAGCGTACCTCGATGGACGATATCGCACGCACGGCCAGCCTCAGCAGAGCGTTGCTGTATGTGTATTTCAAGGATAAAGCCGCCATTCAGCGGGGGATTATGCTTCGCGCAGGCCAGAGCCTGGCCGCCCGCTTCGAGGAAGCAAGGCAAACCGCAGATACTGGCCTGGCACAGATTTCAGCCATGGGCGAGGCCTACTACCGGTTTTATCTGGACGAACCGGATTATTTCTCAGCACTGACCAAGGCTTCGACCGCCATGGCCGAGGCGGACGAAAGCCAGGCAGAGGAAATGATGTGCTCTAAATCGGAATTGATGGAGCTCATGGTCGGAGCCATCAGGAAAGGCCTTGAAGACGGCACCATGAGCCGGGAGCGGATCACCGATCCCACGCAAACGGCACTCTATCTCCGTGGAGCGCTCCACGGGGTGATTCTGTTGTGCCAGTCGGAGATGGGGACCGCCAGCGGGGACGCCGGCCAGCCGTTCTCGGCGGACAATCTGATCCGTCACACCATGGATATGCTGACAACGTCCATCGCGTCCTAAAGCTGGAAGTCGTAGATCGACCCCAGTCCGAGAATGCCGGTCAGTTCGTCCAGGGCCTTGCGTACTTCTTCCAGCAGCATGGGGTCGCCCAAATCCTCCTGGGAGAGCTGGTCCCGGTAATGGGCCTCTACCCAGGTCGTCAGCCGGTCATACAACGGGTCCGTGAGCAGCACGCCCCGGTGCATGGCCTTGAGCTCGTCATCGTCCAGAACGACGCGTAAACGCAGGCAGGCCGGGCCACCGCCATTGCGCATGGATTGTTTGACGTCGAACACTTCTACCGCAGTTATCGGCCCACCGGCTTTCACCAGCTCGTCGAGGTATCGGCTCACTGAAGCCACTTCCCGGCACTCTCCGGGCACCGCCAGCAACATGCCGTCCGGCGTGTTCAGTAGCTGACTGTTAAAAAGATAAGAGGCCACTGCGTCCTCAAGCGGGACCTCATCAGCGCTGACACGCACGGCTTCAAGCTCTGCCCCCGTCAGTCTGGAGCGGATATCCGCAAGCACCTTTTCTTCGTCGAGAAACGCCATATCGTGATAAAACAGGGTACTCCCGTTGCCTACGGCGATGACGTCATTGTGAAATACGCCCGAATCAATGGCTGCAGGATTCTGCTGCGCAAAAACAACGTTCTCCGATTTCAGGCCATGCAGGCGGGCTATCGCTTCTGACGCCTCTAATGTCTGCCGCGCGGGATACTTTTTGGGGGCCGGAGCCTGCTCATTGAAGGCCACCTGCCCGAAGACAAACAGCTCTACCCCGGGCTCTCCGTATCGACCACATAGCCGGGTGTGGTTTGCCGCACCTTCATCGCCAAAGTGGCTCACCGACGGCAATGCAGGGTGATGGGTGAAATACCCCTCATCCGCAAAAATCGCCTTCAGTGCGCGACCGGTCACCGTATGCTCAATCGACCGGTGGAATTTCGCACTCAGGTTAGCCGGCGTGAAGTGCACCCTGTGATCGCTGGTATCGGCACTGGGCGACACCGTGGCAGCATTGGCCGTCCACATGGACGACGCGGACGAAACGGCCGCCAGAATGGATGGGCTTGTTTTCGCCGCTCGCTCAAGAACCTGGGTGTCAGTACCGCTAAACCCGAGTGACCGGAGGGTAGGGATATGAGGGCGCTCATGGGGCGGCAGAATACCTTGCACATACCCCCGGTCCGCCAGCAGCTTCATCTTTGCCAGGCCTTGCAGCGCAGCCTCTCTTGGGTTGGACACCGAGTGCACATTCGATTTCGAGGCCACATTGCCCCAGGACAGTCCAGCGTAGTTGTGGGTTGGCCCCACCAAACCGTCAAAGTTTGCTTCTACTGCGTGCTTTCCCATGGCTGTCTGTTCCGTATTGATCAATCGAAATTCAGGCCGGGCGCCAGACTGCCTGGCACTTCACTTTTCCGCGCCTCCAGTGATGCCATTGGCCAGGCGCAATAATCGGCGGCGTAATAGGCACTGGGACGGTGATTACCACTGGCACCGACGCCGCCAAAGGGTGCGGCACTGCTCGCGCCGGTGAGCGGCCGGTTCCAGTTCACAATGCCGGCCCGGACTTCTTCCGCCAGACGGTTATAGAGCTTGCGGTCGTCCGTGAGAATACCGGCAGACAGCCCGTAACGCGTGTCGTTAGCCAACTCCAGCGCCTCGTCGAAACTCTTGTAGCGATACACGGTAAGCAATGGCCCGAAGAACTCCTCGTCGGTCAGGTCCAGGCCCGTGGCATCAACAATGCCGGGCGACAACAACCCGGTATCCGGCTTCAGCTGTCTCATCTCCAGCAGCGACTTGGCGCCTTTTTCCAGCATACGTGCCTGGGCGGCCAGCAACTTTTCGGCGGCGCCCGCAGAAATGACAGACCCCATGAATGGCTGAGGCTCGGCGTCAAACTCGCCAACCTGGATACGGGAAGTCACCTCAGACAGCCGGCCCAGGAACTCATCCCCTTTCCTGCCTTTGGGAACCAGAAGGCGCCGGGCACAGGTGCAACGCTGGCCGGCAGACAGAAAGGCCGACTGAAGAGCGTGGTGGACGGCGCCATCGATATCAGCCACGTCCTGAACGATCAGAGGGTTATTCCCTCCCATTTCCAGCGCCAGGATTTTTTCTGGCTGGCCCCCAAACTGCTCATGCAGGAGGTGACCAACGGTGGAGCTCCCGGTAAAGAAAATGCCATCAATCATCGGGTGCCCGGCAAGGGACTTACCCGTATCGGACGCACCCTGCGTCAGATTCAGTACGCCATCGGGCAGCCCCGCCTTTTCCCACAGCTTGACGGTCATCTCGGCCACTCCGGGAGTCAGCTCACTAGGCTTGAAAACCACCGTGTTGCCAGCCAGAAGAGCAGGAACGATATGGCCATTAGGCAAATGCCCTGGGAAATTGTAGGGGCCGAATACCGCCACCACACCATGGGGCCGGTGCCTCAAAACCGCATGACCACCCGCCACGTCGGACTCCGAATGGCCGGTACGGTCGTTGTATGCCTTCACCGAAATCGCTATCTTGCCAATCATTGCCGCCACTTCGGTACGCGATTCCCACAAAGGCTTGCCAGTTTCCAGACCTATCTGGTGTGCCAGCTCTTCCTTGTGTGATTCGAGCTGCTGCCCGAAGGCCTCTACTACCGCCTGCCGCTCAGCAAAGCTTTTCCGGCGCCAGGAGAGGAAGGCGTTACGGGCTTCACGCACTGCAGCGTCCACATCCTCAAGGTTCGCGCCATTGCCGTCCCATACGGTTTCCCCGGTCACGGGTTGCACGGACTCAAACGGCAAGCCGTGGCCCTGAAGCCACAAGCCATCAATGAAAAGTTCGCCTGTCAGGTTTGCCATATCAATGCACCTCCCGGTACTGAAATTCTGTATTTTGGACAGCGGCGCCAACCAGATGTTTACTCCCGGGTCGAGCGACTATGGTATTCCCGCATCCGGTCCAGTACCCGTTCATCCGCGTTTTCATGCCCCCTTAAAGGATGAGTGGGCCACGGACCCGTGTCTTTCAAGGGAGCCAGCCGCACCGAGTCCCCGGACTCGATCTGCAATGCCTCTGCAACCGACGGGGGCAGCTTGACCGTATCCGGGCCAACGCAGGTGACCGGCAGCGTCGTGACACGGAAATCACGAAAAGACCGGTTGGACACCATGACTTTCTCGCCAGCGGGAACATCCAGATTGACCGGTTTCCGGGTTACCATGGCGTGCCGGTTCACCGACTCACGAACGGTCCGTATATTGTGAACAAACGCATCAACAACGGGCCCTCCGTCAAAAATATCGACAAGCCCGTTAAAATTGAACCCCTCAGCCTGAAGCATACTGAGTGCAGGCGCAGTGTTCTCGTGTACCCGCCCGATAACCGATCTGGCCGAATCCGGCAGCATCGGCAAATAGATGGGGTATTTGGGCATTAACTCGGCGATGAAGGACTTGTTGCCCAATCCGGACAACAGATCCGCCTTACTGAATTCCATGTCGAAAAACTTGCTGCCAAGGGCATCCCACAAAGGACTCCGACCCTCCTGGTCCGATACCCCGCGCATTTCCGCAAACACTTTCTCCGAGAAGTGCTTGCGAAACTCGTCCAGATACATGAACCGGCAGCGTGACAACAGCAAACCGTTGCCACCACCTTTGTACTCATCCGACAGCAGCAGCGAGCAGATCTCGCTGGTATCCGTCATATCGTTCGACAGGTGTAGTGTCGGTGTCCGCACGTGAACACCCAGCTCCTTTGAGGCGTTCACTGTCACACTGAGCCGATAGTTGTAAAAGACCTCATCCAGGCCGACGCGAGCCTGTATGCCACTGATCCCTACTGCCTTTTTCTTTTCAACGTCTTCCAGCGCAAACAGATACAGGGCCGCCTCCGGGGCGCAGCGCTGATTGAACGTTTCCCGGGCATGCTCAATCTTCTTTTCGAGCAGTTCACGGTCGGCCGGCAGGGTAGTCAGCCCCTTGCCCGCGCTCTGCGCCATGGCGTAGAGGTCGTCAAGATCATGTTCCTGAAGTGGACGAATCATCAGCATGTTACGTCTGCCTTCTCCGACGTGCGATTCATAGCGGCGCAACCCTCACCAGATCTCCGGCACTCTTTCCCAGCGCAGTCCAGGTTTTCACTGGCACCTTCAACTGGTCATCCAGGGACTCAGAAACAACCGTCAGCATGCACCGGAAGCTGCTCCCTTCCCCGGCAGCAATCAGGCAGGTTTCCCCTGTTTCCTCATGGGAACCGTGAAGGGCCTTGCGCCGGCTGGTGACCAACGTGAGCAAGCTGTCTGTGCGGGCTTCAAGGACCGGGCCTGCGTCAAAGATATCGAGGTAACACCCGGCCTGAAAACCCTCCCGCTGAAGCAGGTCAAAGTTGGGCACCGTCAGCGTATGGGGCTGGCCCAGCGCTTCCTGGGCCTGCACAGAAAGCAGGGTGACGTAGATGGGGTTGGGCGGCATGAGCTCGGCAATAAAGGTTTTGCTGAGCGTCCCGGAGTACTGGTCTGCCGTTTCAAAGTCCATATCAAAAAAGTGTCGGCCCAGGCTATCCCAGAAGGGAACGGCACCATCCTCTGTCTGGACACCCTGAATCTCGACCACCACCCGGGAAGCGAACCACTCCCGATGCTCGGCAATAAACAGGATTCTTGCCCGGGACAACAGCTCAAACGCTTCGGTCCCGCGCAGTTCCGGTTTGATGGAAAAAGAACAGAGCAAGGTCTGATCGGTCAGCGAGTGAGAGGGATAAAGCACTTCAACCCGGCGCGAGACGCCCAGCTCATGGGACGCATGAATCAGGGCGTCACGGCGGTAATTATAGAAGGGCTGCCCATTCCCCGCACAGGCATCTATCCCGGCGGTACCGTCAATGGAACCGGTCTCGGTGTTTTCAAGCACAAACAGGAATCTCGGCGGTCGATCGTCCGGTGCCTTGTTGGTGAAACAGGCCAGAGAGTGGTCTATTTTGTTCGCAAGGGCTTCCGCCTGCTTTGGAAGTGTCGAAGACAGGCGGGCACCCTGGGTGCCCGCAATCTCGAGAATCTGGTCCAGATCATCCGGTTGCGCCGGACGTACCTGCCACATAAAGACTCCTTAGGAGGTCAGTTTTTTCACGGCTGCATCGAAGCGCTCCAGCGCATCGTCAATGTCTGATTCCGGGATGATCAGAGAGGGTGCCAGGCGCACCACATTGGCACCCGCAACCAGTACCATAACACCTTCATCAAGACCGGCATTGAGGAAGTCCTTGGCTTTGCCCTGCCACTTTTCCGTGAGCACGCACCCGAGCAAAAGGCCTGCACCACGGACTTCGCTGAACACACCATAGCGCTCGCCGATATCCATCATCCCCTTACGCAGGCGTTCAGAGCGGGCCTTCACCCCCTTAAGAATATCCGGCTGACTCACGGTATCCACAACTTTCTGGGCGACGGCACACGCCAATGCGTTGCCACCATAGGTGCTACCGTGAGTACCGACACCCAAGCTCGCAGCCACCTTGGCAGTCGTCAACATAGCCGCCACCGGGAAGCCCCCGCCCAGGCCTTTGGCGCTGGAGAGAATGTCCGGCACCACGCCATACATCTGATACGCGTAAAAGTGCCCCGTACGACCCACGCCGGACTGGACCTCGTCAAATACCAGCAGCGCATCGTTCTCATCACAAAGCTGACGCAGGCCTTTCAAAAATTCGGGATCACCCGGCATAACGCCGCCTTCCCCCTGAATCGGCTCGACCACGATGGCACAGGTTTTCTCTTTCGAGATGAGCTTTTTTACCGACTCAAGATCATTAAAATCGGCATGATGGATGCCACCGGGAGCCGGCTCAAAGCCTTCCAGGTATTTCGGCTGACCACCAACGCTCACCGTAAACAGGGTCCGGCCGTGGAAAGCGTTCTTGAAGGAGATGATCTCGTTCTTTTCCGGGCCAAAGTGCTCCCACGCGTAACGACGAGCCAGCTTGAACGCCGCCTCATTCGCTTCACCACCTGAGTTGGCAAAGAACACCCGCTCCGCAAACGTATGATCACAAAGCGTTTTGGCCAAACGAAGCGCCGGCTCATTGGTCATGACATTCGACAGGTGCCAGATCTTCTCGGCCTGGTCCTGCAAAGCACCTACCAGCCCAGGATGGGAATGGCCCAGGCAGGTCACCGCGATCCCACCCTGCAAATCGACAAACTCTCGTCCTTCCTGATCCCAGATCCGGGATCCTTCGCCTCTTACCGGGATGATTGAACCGGGGGCGTAGTTGGGAACCATGACTTCATCAAACAGTTCGCGGCTGACGGGCTCTTTGTTCATATTTCTCTCTCGGGTAAAGCGACTGAACGTATAAAAGTAGTTGAGTCGACGCACGGGGCAAGTACGTAGCTGTGCGGACTCTCAACTCATGATACGCCACTCAAGGCATAAGAACATCCGGTTCACCGATCGCCGGCAACTCAATGACCGTAAACCCCTTTCCGTCCCGTCCCGACAGCGATTTCATCAAAAGCCTGCAGGAATCCAGATCAAACGACACGTCCTGACCACGTAGCGACAGCTCAGACAGCTCGCCTTCATCGTGCAGGGTCGCAACGTGTACCCAATTGTAGACCACAAGGATATCCATCCGGCCGGCAGGCTCGTTGCGCTCAATCACGCCGACCGGCCCCTTCCAGGGCCAGGTTTTCAGGCGCAACCCGTGAAACGCAATTTGCATACGGAGGTTAAAACGGGCCACATCCTCAAGGTCCTCGCAAGCGCCCCTGCATCGGCCCAATGCGCGCTGAAAGCAGGCCCCCCCCTCCCCGGACTCCAGCCCGAGCAGGCGATTGCACAGTTGGTTCTTCGCAGCAATGCCGCTTAGTGCGCGCTCGGCATCCCGCTTGCTGCGGAAAAGTCCGAAATAATCTCCAAGCCTGTGCGGTTCAATTTCCCGGACCAATTGCGCCTGCAAATAGCCAGAAGCTGTTTCACACAGCTCAATACTGACAAGATTCTTGGCGGCCCGGGAGCGCCGGTTGAACATCGGCTTGAGCGCCTTGATCTGTTTCAACTCAAGCAGCAGCGCGCCCAGCTCACCTGCTGTTTCCGTATATTCTACTCGCCTCAGGCTCTCGGACATCCGGACACCGCGGCCGGAGTTATGGTCCCCGGAAAAATGCGAGGCCACACGCTGCGCTATGTTGGTACTTTTGCCCACGTACAGCAGCACATCGTTCTCACCATAAAAACGGTATACACCGGGCCGCTCAGGTAACTCCCTGAGGGTATCAAAAGGCAAATGGGAAGGAGTGCTCGGGCGCTGCAACAAGTCGCCGATCGCTTTCTCCAACGCATCGTCCCCTTTTTCAGAACGGACATGCAGAAAGAAGGAGAGCATCGCAGCGACATCACCCATAGCACGGTGACGTTGAACGGCACCGAGACCATGGCGCTCAATCAGCGCATCCATGTTGTGCCGCCGGAATTCGGGGTAGAGCCGGCGAGACAGCTTCACCGTACACAGGACTTTCGCCGAAAACAGCCGGCCAAGCCTGCGAAACTCGGACTTGATAAAGCCGTAATCGAAACGCGCGTTGTGCGCGACAAAAACCGTGCCGTTCAGCTGTGCCTCAAGGGCATCCGCGATCTCCGAGAATAACGGCGCATCCGCAACCATGGCATTGGAAATGCCCGTAAAGCCTTCAATGAACCCGGAAATCCGGGTTTCCGGATTCAGCAGGGTTTGCCATTCCCCGACCACCTCGCCTCCTCGCCAAAACCGGATGCCAATCTCGGTAATGCGGTCGCTTGAAGAGTTTCCACCGGTCGTTTCGATATCAAGAAACGCAAACGTGGTATGCTGAAGATAGGTACTTTGGGAGGTCATTAATCGATTGTACGCCTCTAAAGCATCCGCAGATGTTTGTATAGCAACGAAAAGCTGCTATAGACATTCGTCTAATTAATACAAGAATTCATTTGAATTGTCACAGATTCGTAACTACCTTGTTTTCGGGTCCAACAACAAAAATGTGTGGAGACAACAACGATGCAAAGCAACAAACTAAGATTGGCAATTCGTGCGACGGCAGCGGCGGCGATTCTGGGCACGGCTGCTCAGGCACAGGCCTACAGCTTCAGCGCTGGCGACGTAGACGCAAGTGTTTACGGTTACGCTCGCCTGAACATGAGCTATGACCTTGATGAAAATGTCGCGAATTCAGGTCACCGAGGCGGCTCTTTCCCAACTGTCGACGATAGCCAAGACATAGACGGCCATTTTGGTGCCGCTGCTTCTCAGAGCAGGCTTGGTGTAAAAGCTACTCACGCTAACGGCGTCATGGTTAACGTCGAAGGCGACTTCATGTGTGACACTTATGCAGGGGGCTGCCTTCGCCTTCGTCATGCCTATGGTTCCTACAACGGCATTCTTGCTGGCCAGACCTGGTCCAACTACAACAGCTTTGTCGGCTCAACCTCAACTCTGGACTTTGACGGTGTCGCAGGCGTAGCAGGCTATGGATCACGTACTGCCCAGCTTCGTTACACAACCGGACCGCTTTCGGTCTCTATCGAGGATCCTAAAGTCCGCGGTATCGCCGACAATAGAAATGGCATGCCCGCTCTGACGGCTCGCCTTGAAGATAAGGCGGGCGGCTTGTCTTACTCAGCAGCTGCGCTGGTCAAACAAAACTCCTATGAGACAGTCACAGCTGATGACTCTGCCATGGCATTTGCAGTGTTCGGCGCAGCTAGTATGGCAGTATCCGACATGATTACTGTCCGCGGCGCAATCAACTACACTGACGGCGCTAACTCTTACCTGTACCGTTCTGGTGGCGCGGATGCCTACATTGACGTCAACGGCGACCTGGAAAATCTTTCCGGAATGGGCGGTACCATTGGCGCGTCCATGAGCCTGGGCGGTGGCCGCACCATTAACGCCACCTATGGTATGACCAAGCTGGATGTGGACGATTTGGCTCCAACAACCAATGAAACTAACGAAAACGCGTTTGTAAACTACCAGTGGACGCCGGTTAAGAACGTCATGATGGGCGTTGAATACGGCTACTACAGCACTGAAACTCGGGGCGGCGAAAGCGACGACGCTAACCGTCTGATGTTCGCAGCGCAGTACAACTTCTAAACCTTCCTTTTAGAAGTTAACTCGGAAAAACCCCGGCATCTGCCGGGGTTTTTTCGTTCCATTCCGGTGCATTCGGCACCATTACCTACCATCGCCAGACACCCGCCTTCACCGAAGCGCAGCCGCACTGCCGACAATTCAACACGTTACAGCCTCAACGTCTTTTGGCACGCCTGATGCTATTTATCTGTTGCATGGAATGCGACGGAGGCACCCCGCCTTGTTCAGCTTCTTAACCAATGAGGTGACACGATGAAAAAGGCCAAAGACCAGAACCTGTTGTTCGAACTGACCCAGCCCTACGAGGCTGAAATGATGCAGGACCTGCACAACTACTTTGACTGGATGTTCTTCGCCAACTAAACGCGAGCCAGACACAGAAAAGCCGGGAAGCATAACGCTGTCCCGGCTTTTTTCTAACCCTCAGAAAATGTCAGCCAATGCTTACAGAAGCAGCGACCGAATATCTCCGAGTAACTGGCTAAGCAACGTTGTGAAACGCGCCGCATCGGCCCCATTTACCGCCCGGTGATCGTAAGACAGCGACAACGGCAGCATTAACCTGGGCTGGAAGGCCTTGCCATCCCAGACCGGCTTCATGGCCGCCTTGGAAACCCCGAGAATCGCCACCTCCGGGGTATTCACGATCGGCGTGAATGCGGTGCCGCCAATACCACCCAAGCTGGTGATGGTAAAACAGGCACCCTGCATCTCTGCAGGCTTCAGCTGCTTGTCCCGGGCCTTCTGGGCCAGTTCGGCGCTTTCCGCCGCCAGCTCCCACAGGCCTTTCTTGTCCACATCCCGGATGACCGGAACCATCAGCCCGTGAGGCGTATCCACGGCAATGCCGATGTGGATGTACTGTTTACGGACAACTTCTTTCTTGTCCATATCCAGCGAGACATTGAACTGGGGAAGTTCGGCAAGAGCCGTCGCGCACGCTTTCAGCATGAACGGCAGCGGCGTCATCTTCACACCTTTCTTCTCGCCGGCAGCCTTTTGCGCCTTGCGGAATTCCTCCATATCGGTGATATCCGCATCCTCAAACTGGGTCACATGAGGCACGTTCAGCCAGCTGCGCTGCATGTTGTTGGCCGTTGCGAACATCATCCGCGACATGGCCTCACGCTTCACCTCACCAAACTGGCTGAAGTCCGGCAGTTTGACTCCGGGGATACCGGAGCCCGTGGCCACGCCAGTGCCCTGCTGGGCCTGCTTGAGCTGGCTCTTCACATAGGCATGGACATCGTCCTTGATAATCCGGCTCTTAGGACCAGAACCCTTGATGCGGGCCAGATCGGCACCCAGCTCGCGGGCAAGCTTGCGAACGGCAGGGCCTGCATGAACCTTGGCGCCTGGCGTCGGCGGCTCATAGGTAGCACCCTGTGGCTCAGGAGCAGACTCAGCAGCCTGCCTGGGCTTTTCTTCAGCTTTCTGCTCGGGCTTTTCTTCTCCAGCGGTCGCTTCAGAGGCCTCTTCAGTGGGTGCCTCCTCTTCACCACCGCCTTCCTGAACGGTCATTTCCAGCAATTCACTGCCTTCCGAGAGCTTGTCACCCTCGGATACCAGAATCTTGCCCACCTTGCCCGCATAGGGCGAGGGAATCTCCATGGTTGCCTTGTCGGATTCAACCGTTACCAGAGGATCGTCGGCTTCAATGGTATCGCCTTCAGCGACGTTGATTTCGATAACCGGGACATTGTCGAAGCCATCCAGCGCGGGAACCTTCACAGTTTCCTTGCGGGAGCCACCGGAAGCCTTCTTCGGCGCCGGCTTGCTTTCTTCGGACTTCTCTTCCTGCTTGGCTTCGCTCTTTTCCTCGGCTGTTTCCTCCGGCTTTCCTTCGGAGTCATCACTGCCGGCATCGTCAGAGCCGCCATCGGCGCTGGCTTCCATCATCCCGACAACATCGCCTTCCTTGACCTTGTCACCCACCTTGACGGTGATCTTGGTGATTTTGCCGGCACCGGGAGACGGCAATTCAACAGACGCTTTGTCTGACTCTACGGTCAGGATCGGATCTTCTGCTTCAACCGAATCCCCTGCACTGACGGTGATTTCGATAACCTCGACCTCATCCGCACCGCCGAGATCCGGAACCTTGATTTCCTGCTCACTCATTGCGGTCTCCTTAGCTCAGCACCGGGTTCGTTTTATTGCGATCGATTCCGTACTTGCGCATGGCTTCGAGAACCACATCGTTCTTCACCTCACCGTCCTGGGCCAGGGCTGACAGCGCCGAAACAGTTACGTAGTAACGGTCCACTTCAAAGAAGCTGCGCAGCTTTTCCCGGGTGTCACTGCGGCCGAAGCCGTCGGTACCCAGAGTCAGGTAGGTTTTGGGGATGAACGCCCTGAGCTGCTCGGAGTGCAGCTTGATGTAATCGGTAGAAGACACTACCGGCCCGGCATGCTTCTCCAGGCACTGGGTAACATAAGCTTTCTTCGGCTTGTCATCCGGGTGCAGGCGATTCCAGCGCTCTACGTGCTGGCCTTCACGGGCCAGCTCGTTGAAGCTGGTCACGCTCCAGACATCAGAGGCCACACCCCAATCGTCCTTCAGCATCTGGGCCGCCGCACGCACCTCATTCAGGATGGCGCCAGCACCAAGCAGCTGGACCCGGGACGCTTTCTTGTTGCCCTTGGTCTCAACAGACTCGTACAGATACATGCCCTTGATGATGCCGTCTTCACAACCTTTGGGCATTGCCGGCTGCTCGTAGTTTTCGTTCTCGATCGTCAGGTAGTAGAAGACATTCTGGTTGTCCTCGAACATCTCTTTCATACCATGACGAAGCACCACGGCCATTTCATAGCCGTATGCCGGATCGTAGGCCTTGCAGTTTGGAATGGTGTTGGCGAGAACATGGCTGTGCCCGTCCTGGTGCTGCAGGCCTTCACCGTTGAGGGTAGTCCGCCCGGCAGTGCCGCCAATCAGGAAACCACGGGCCTGAATATCACCGGACGCCCATGCCAGATCGCCAACCCGCTGGAAGCCGAACATGGAATAGAAGATATAGAACGGAATCAGCGGAAAGTTGTTGGTGCTGTATGAGGTTGCAGCCGCCATCCAGGCCGACATGGAACCAGCTTCGTTGATACCTTCCTCAAGAATCTGGCCCTTTTTGTCTTCCCGGTAGTACATGATCTGATCACGGTCTTCCGGAACGTACTTCTGACCCTCAGCCGTATAAATACCCAGCTGACGGAACATACCCTCCATACCAAAGGTGCGGGCTTCGTCCGGCACGATCGGCACTACCCTCTTGCCAATACGCTTGTCTTTGGTCAGGGCTGTCAGTATCCGGACAAAGGCCATGGTGGTGGAAATCTTCCGATCGCCGGAGCCCTCAAGCACCGCCTTGAAGATATCGAGATCGGGAATCTGCAGCGGCTGGCAATCCTTGCGACGCTTGGGATAGAAGCCACCCAGTTCCTGACGGCGCTTTTTCATATAGACGATTTCCGGACTATCCGGCGCTGGCCGGTAATAAGGAACGTCTTTGAGCTCTTCGTCCTTCAGCGGCACAGCAAACCGGTCCCGGAACGACTTCAACTGCTCGATATCCAGTTTCTTCAGGGAATGAGCTGTGTTCTGCGCCTCACCGGCCTCGCCGAACCCATAGCCCTTGATGGTATGAGCCAGGATAACAGTCGGGCGTCCGCCGTTGTTGTGGATGGCGTGATGGTAGGCCGCGTAAATCTTGTAGGGGTCATGGCCACCGCGGTTAAGCTTGTTGATCTCCTCATCAGACAGACTTTCAACCAGCTTCGCCGTTTCGGGGTATTTGCCGAAGAAGTGCTTGCGGGTATAGGCAGGGCCGTTGCTCTTGTAGTTCTGTAACTCGCCATCACAGACTTCGTCCATGACATGCTGCATTTTGCCGTCCTTGTCATTCTCGAACAGGGGATCCCAGTGACGCCCCCAAACCACTTTCAGCACGTTCCAGCCGGCTCCCCGGAAGACGCCTTCAAGCTCCTGAATGATTTTGCCGTTGCCCCGCACAGGCCCGTCCAGGCGCTGGAGGTTGCAGTTCACCACGAAAATGAGGTTGCTGAGGTTT
The DNA here is from genome assembly GCF_001854125.1 of Marinobacter salinus. Classification (NCBI taxonomy): domain Bacteria; kingdom Pseudomonadati; phylum Pseudomonadota; class Gammaproteobacteria; order Pseudomonadales; family Marinobacteraceae; genus Marinobacter; species Marinobacter salinus. Next base: position 4,017,259 of record NZ_CP017715.1, on the reverse strand, counting down.
TCCCGACCGGCCATGGAAATGGAACCCAGGGTTTCCGGCTCGTCCGTTTCACCGTCACCAACAAAACACCAGACTTTGCGGTCGCCCATTTCGATGAGCTCCCGGCTATCCAGATACTTCATGACGTGAGCCTGGTAGATGGCCTGGATGGGGCCAAGCCCCATGGAAACCGTCGGGAACTGCCAGTAATCCGGCATCAGCCAGGGGTGCGGGTAAGAGGAAAGGCCGGTGCCATCCACTTCCTCCCGGTATTTGTCCAGATCCTTTTCCTCGAAACGGCCTTCAAGGAAGGAGCGTGCATAGATGCCCGGTGAGGAGTGACCCTGGAAATACACCAGATCGGATTCGCGCTTTTCATCGCCGCCGTGGAAGTAGTAGTTGAAGCCCACGTCGTAAAGCGTCGCGGCAGATGAAAACGACGAAACGTGACCACCCAAATCTCCGGGCCGCTGGTTCGCACGCATAACCATGGCCATGGCATTCCAGCGGATCAGGGAGCGAATCCGGCGCTCCATGAACAGATCACCCGGCATGGGTGCCTGCTGGGCAACAGGAATACTGTTCCGGAACGGCGTGGTAATGGAATAAGGCAGCTCGGTGCCATCGCGACTAGCTCGCTCGGAAAGCCTTTCAAGTATGTACTTGGCCCGGTCTACGCCTTCCTGCTCGATCAGAGACTCTAGCGCATCCAGCCATTCGCTGGTTTCAATGGGATCATCATCTTGGTACATCAAACCCTCCCCCTGGCATCAAAAATACGGCGCGGGCCGCGATCAGCAGCCGGGCGCGTTGCGGTGTTGTTAAGCTGCGATGGATTGCAGAATATTGTTATGGGTGTATCAGCCTGACAGATGCTCTGCAGACTGTAAGCAGAACCTCCATCAAGCATAGAACAGCTTTCGCACTTTTCCTGCCCGATCACCCTGTGAAATAAAGGCTTTTGCCCGGGATGATCGACGTTGCGGTGACCTTCCTGGAAAATCCGGCCCGATTACGTAGTATTTTTACTACATAATGACCTCCGAATTCAATCAAACTGGCTTTTAGATCCAGTTTTCCGATAACCTTTCGATTACTTACGGAAGAATGACCGTTTTCGGGCCATCAGACAACCATAATCAGACCAATGTCGTAGTATTATTACCGACACTCAATTCGTTCATACACTAAAAATAATAATTTCTCTATTTTCGTGACTTTTAGCCGAATTTCGTTGCTTTTAGCGGGATTTAAACATAGAAATGCATATCCCGCCGGTCTCAAAACCGGGATTATTAATTAGACCTGAAAACAAACCTCGTTTTATGTATACTCGCCTGCCCGTTTTTTAACCAACGGAGATGGAACCCCATCCTCCAGTCTTTTGGCCACAAACACAGAGGGCGATCTATGAACTCCATCGTCACCTTTCCGAACCGGATACCCACTACCGAGTTCGAGGAACGGCGCTTCAAGGTCTACACAGACCGCCAGCTTGACAAGATTGAGGTTATCCAGAACCTCCCGGCAGAGACCCTGTTTGAGATGAAGGTCGTTGCCAGCGTACTGCCCTTCCGGGTCAACGAATACGTGATCAATGAGCTGATCAAGTGGGACAAGGTCCCCAATGACCCCATCTATCAACTTGTCTTTCCCCAGAAAGCGATGCTGAAAGACGAGCATTACGAGCGTATGGCAAAACTGCATCAGGACGGTGCTGACAAGAAAGAAATACAAACGGTCGCAAAAGAAATCCGTGATGACCTGAACCCTCACCCGGCCGGGCAGATGGAAATGAACATGCCGGAACTGGACGGCGAGGTTCTTGACGGCGTTCAGCACAAGTACCGTGAAACCGTGCTGTTCTTCCCGGCTCAGGGGCAGACCTGCCATTCCTACTGCACCTTCTGTTTCCGCTGGGCGCAGTTTGTCGGTGACAAGGATCTGAAGATATCCAGCACCGAAGCCGAGAAACTGCATGGCTACCTGCAGGAACATACCGAGGTAACGGATCTCCTGGTCACCGGCGGCGACCCCATGGTGATGAAAACCAAAAACCTGGTCCAGTACCTCGAACCCCTGCTGCAGCCGGAGTTCGACCATATCCAGACCATTCGGATCGGCACCAAGGCCCTGACCTTCTGGCCATACCGCTTTGTCACAGACAAAGACGCTGACGAACTGATCGAACTGTTCGCCAAGCTGGTGGATGCCGGCAAACACGTCGCGATCATGGCCCACTACAACCACTGGCAGGAAATCACTACCGATATCGCGGAAGAGGCGATCCGCCGCATCCGGGCGACCGGCGCTGAAATCCGCGCCCAGGGCCCTCTCATCAAACACGTGAACGATGATGCTGACGCCTGGGCCAAGCTGTGGAAGAAGGAAGTGCAGCTGGGCATTATCCCCTACTACATGTTTGTAGAGCGGGATACCGGCGCCAAGAACTATTTCGAAGTGCCGCTTGCCGAGGCCTTCCGGATTTACCGGGAAGCGATGAAAAAGGTCAGCGGCCTTGCCCGTACCGCTCGCGGTCCGTCCATGAGCGCCGGCCCAGGCAAGGTTGAGATTCAGGGTATTGCCGAGATTCAGGGCGAGAAAGTCTTTGTTCTGCGGTTCCTGCAAGGACGCAACCCGGACTGGGTGCAGCGCCCATTCTTCGCCAAGTACAGCGAGACCGCCACCTGGCTGCACGAGCTGGAGCCCGCCTTCGGCGAGGAAAAGTTCTTCTTTGAGGACGAATTTGAAAAAATGAAGAAGGGCGAGGCATAACCTCCCTGACTGGCGGTCCCGTAGCCGATCCGAGGGCTACGGGACCCCTGCCCCGCTATCAGGATTGTTCGTACTTGGGGCGATAATCGCTGATACTCAGCCTTGGCCGATCCGACTCGGCCTCTGCCAGAGGCACGCACTCCTCAACTGTCTCAAGGCAACGCGTCGTCAGCCTCTGATACTCCTCGGTTCCTTTACGCTTCCAGTCAATCTCTTTGTCACTGAGAGCCCGCAGGACTTTGGCGGGAGACCCGACAATCAATGAGCCAGGCTCACATGAAAATCCGGCCTTCACGAAAGCACACGCCCCCACGATAGATCGCGGTGCAATCACAGCCTCATCCATTATCACTGCATTCATCCCAACCATGGCATCCTCACCGACCGTGCAACCGTGAAGGATGGCGCCATGCCCCACATGACCGTTTTTCTCAACCACCACATCCTTGCCGGGAAACGCATGGGTAACGCAGGTATCCTGTATGTTTGCCCCTTCCTTTAACACGATACGCCCAAAGTCTCCCCGCAGAGAGGCCGCAGGGCCAACATAGCAATCCGGACCAACCCACACATCACCGATCAGAATGGCAGTGGGATGAACGTAAGCGGACGGGTGAACAACGGGCCTTACCCCTTCGATACTGTAACTGGGCATTCTTCTCTCCTTTTTTCTGTGGCACGCAAACCGGTCACATTTTCTGATTCACTTTATAGACCACTTTATAGTTTTCCTGAGTATCTTTCACAGCACCAACGAGCATAAAACCGCCTTTAGACACCACAATTCGAACTAAAAGCCACTCATTGGTTATATTTTTCCTTTCTTTTTCAATGAGTAAAAAATTTCCACGCCGCCGCTCGCCAAAGTGATACAAAAGTTAGACTTTCGGGTTCTTGACGAGTATCAATTAATAGATATACTTATTTTCCAGTCAGCCAGCTCATTATTCGAACATAGTCTGGTGGTCACTCTGATTCTGAACCGTTCAGGTCTGCCAGCCCGAGCCAACCATTGAGAGAGCCACCCAGATAAGACGTTCCATCGTCAGGAAGGGCATGATGCCTTCCGGGAACAGCGCAAACCCCATTTCACGGGCCGGTATACCGTCGCCCTGAAGCCATCATCAATTCTGTTTATAGGACAACGCCATGACTCAGCCGAGCATTCTTCTCGAAATCGATCAGGGTGTGGCCCTGCTTACCCTTAACCGCCCAGACAACCTGAACAGTTTCAACGTCGAGATGCACGAACAGATGCGGGACGCAGTCAGCACGGTGCGCAAGGACAGCACCGTTCGCGTTCTGGTGATTACCGGTGCCGGTCGTGGTTTCTGTGCCGGACAGGATCTGTCTGATCGAAGCGTTGCCCCGGGCCAGGAAGCACCCGACCTCGGAGAGTCCCTGGAAAAATACTACAACCCGCTGATGCGCAGCCTCCGGGATCTGCCCATGCCCGTCCTGTGCGCGGTGAACGGTGTTGCAGCGGGTGCCGGCGCGAACATTGCGTTGGCCTGTGACATTACACTTGCGGCACGCTCCGCCAGTTTCGTGCAGGCATTCTGCAAGCTTGGACTGGTCCCGGATTCAGGCGGCACCTGGACCTTGCCGCGGGTCGCTGGCATGGCACGGGCCAAGGGCATGGCCCTACTGGGCGACAAGATTGCTGCCGAGCAGGCCGAAAGCTGGGGCATGATCTGGCGCTGTGTCGATAATGAGGCACTGATGGAAGAGACCATGAAGCTGGCAAGGCACTTCGCCACCCAGCCCACAAAAGGCCTGGCTCTGATCAAGCGCGCTCTGCACGCCAGTGCCAGCAACACGTTTGAAGAACAACTCAACCTTGAGCGTGATCTCCAGCGCATGGCTGGCCGATCCGAGGATTACCGCGAAGGCGTCGCTGCCTTCATGGAGAAACGCACGCCAACCTTCAAGGGGAAGTAAATGAGCCAGGCACTTGATACCCATACCGCCATTGCCGTCATCGGTGCCGGCGCCATGGGCTCCGGTATTGCCCAGGTTGCCGCCCAGGCTGGCCACAAAGTCTACCTTCACGACCAGCGCGAAGGCGCGGCGGCCACAGGACGCGATGGTGTTGCCAAACAGCTCCAGCGCCGGGTCGACAAAGGCAAGATGGAACAGCAGGCCGTGGACGCTATCATTGGCCGCATTCATCCGGTCAGCGCGCTTTCCGACGTAGCCGAGAGCAGCATGGTCATTGAGGCCATTATCGAAGACCTCGAGATCAAACGTGAACTGCTGGCAAACCTCGAAGAACTCTGTGGCCCGGAGACCATCCTTGCCACCAACACCTCGTCCATTTCAGTGACCGCGCTTGGCGCCAAACTCAGTAAGCCGGAACGCCTGGTCGGGATGCACTTCTTCAACCCGGCGCCATTGATGGCGTTGGTCGAAGTCGTCAAAGGGCTGGCAACCGACAACGTTGTTGCCGAAACCGTCCACGCCACCGCATCAAACTGGGGCAAGAAACCGGTCTTTGCCACGTCCACACCGGGGTTTATCGTTAACCGGGTCGCCCGCCCCTTCTATGCCGAGAGCCTGCGACTGCTCCAGGAACAGACCGCAGATGCGGCAACGCTGGATGCCATCATCCGGGAAGCCGGAAATTTCCGCATGGGACCGTTTGAACTGACCGACCTGATCGGTCATGACGTCAACTACGCAGTCACGAATTCGGTGTTCAACGCCTATTATCAGGACACCCGCTTTCTGCCATCACTGATTCAGAAAGAACTGGTTGAGGCCGGACGACTGGGCCGCAAAAGCGGTCACGGATTCTACAGCTATGCCGAAGGCAGCCAACGCCCCTCTCCCCGCACAGAACCGGAATGTCAAAGTCATGAAAACCGGCTGATTGTCGAGGGCGAGATGGGCCCTGCCAAGGCGCTGGTTGATCGCTTCCGCGACGCCGGGCTTGAGATCATCGAACGGGACGGCCCTGGCCAACTCCGCTTCGGCGACGCCGTATTGGCCCTTACCGATGGCCGCATGGCCACCGAGCGCGCCCAAGTGGAAGGCACACTCAACCTGACACTGTTTGACCTCGCTTTCGATTTCGCCAAGGCCTCCCGGCTTGCCGTTTCTGTCGCCAGTCAGGCCTCCGACAAGGCGGTTTCCGATGCGTGTGCTTTACTGCAAAAAGCGGGTATCGCCGTCAGTCTGCTTGAAGATCGCCCCGGCCTGGTGGTCATGCGCACTGTCGCCATGCTTGCCAATGAAGCCGCCGATGCCGCGCTGCAGGGCGTAGCGACGAAGGAAGATATCGACCTGGCCATGCAAGCGGGGCTGAACTACCCGGAAGGCCCGCTGAGCTGGAGCGACCGCCTGGGCAATGGCCGGGTATTCCGGGTCCTCAGAAACATTCAGGGCAGCTACGAAGAAGACCGGTATCGCCCGGCGCTGCTGCTTCGGAAAAACCATTATGCCGAGAAGGGGTTTTACGCATGACGGACACCAACCCGCAACAGCTCGCGGAGCAGTGCGCAGAAGCAATGTTTGCCCGTGACCAGGCGAGCCAGAAGCTGGGCATGGAGATCGTTTCAGTTGCGCCCGGCAAAGCCGTGCTGACCATGACCGTGACTGATGACATGATTCAGGGCCACGGTTCCTGCCATGGCGGCTACCTCTTCACCCTCGCCGACTCTGCATTCGCCTTCAGCTGCAATTCTTACGACAAGGCAACGGTGGCGTCCGGCTGCAGCATTGACTACATGGCTGGCGCCAAAGCCGGAGATATCCTGACCGCAACCGCCGAAGAACAGTCTCGTGGCGGCCGGACCGGTGTCTACGACGTTACCTTAACCAATCAGGATGGCCGTACCGTTGCCCTTTTCCGGGGCAAGTCCTACCAGGTCCGCGGCCCTGTCATTAATTCGGAGGAAAACTCATGAGTGGAGATAACCGCTTGCAGGACGCCTATATTGTCGACGCCGTACGTACGCCCATTGGCCGTTATGGCGGCGCACTGTCTGCAGTCCGGGCAGATGACCTGGGCGCCATCCCAATGAAAGCACTGGTGGAGCGTCACCCCGGTCTCGACTGGTCAAAAATTGACGATGTGCTCTATGGCTGCGCCAACCAGGCTGGCGAAGACAACCGGGATGTCGCTCGTATGTCACTGCTGCTGGCCGGCCTGCCAGTGGATGTTCCAGGCAGCACCATCAACCGGCTCTGCGGTTCCGGCATGGATGCGGTTGGCAGCGCGGCGCGCGCGATCCGCACCGGCGAAGCCCGCCTGATGCTTGCAGGCGGTGTCGAATCCATGTCCCGGGCACCTTTTGTGATGGGCAAGTCGGAGAGCGCCTTCAGTCGCAAAGCGGAGATTTTCGACACAACCATTGGCTGGCGCTTCGTCAATCCGGTACTGAAGAAACAATACGGCATCGACTCCATGCCCGAAACCGCCGAAAACGTTGCTGCCGACTTCGGAATTTCACGGGAAGACCAGGATGCGTTTGCCCTGCGCAGCCAGCAACGGACCGCCGCAGCCCAGGCCGCTGGCCGGTTTGCCAGTGAGATCACGCCGGTCTCTGTGCCCCGCCGCAAACAGGAACCGCTGATCGTCGATACCGACGAGCATCCGCGGGAAACCACCCTGGAAAAACTGGCATCGCTGCCAACACCGTTCCGTGAAAACGGCTGCGTGACGGCGGGCAACGCGTCTGGCGTCAATGACGGCGCCTGTGCACTTCTGCTGGCCAACGCCGACGCCATAGGACAATACAACCTGAAGCCCCGGGCCCGTGTGGTCGCCATGGCCACCGCAGGCGTCGAACCCCGCATCATGGGCTTCGGTCCGGCTCCGGCTACACGCAAGGTATTGAAAACGGCAGGGCTGGAACTGGGTGATATGGATGTCATCGAACTGAACGAGGCGTTTGCCGCCCAGGCACTGGCCGTCACCCGCGATCTGGGGTTGCCGGATGACGCCGAACACGTGAACCCGAACGGGGGCGCTATCGCCCTTGGCCACCCTCTAGGCATGAGTGGCGCTCGCCTGATCACAACCGCACTGAATGAGCTTGAGCGACGCCACGACAAGGGTGAAAAAGCCCGTTATGCACTCTGCACCATGTGCATCGGCGTTGGCCAGGGTATCGCACTGATCATTGAACGGGTGGACAGCGCTGCCTGATCCGTCAGAAGCAACGCTCCCGTTAAGCACAAAAAAAGCAGGACAGACTTATGAGCTTACCATCACAAAAACTTGGCAAACTTGACCGCATGGAGACCGCCAGCATCGACGAGCTCCGCCATGAGCAGTTGCAGCGTCTGCGCTGGAGCGTCGTCCATGCTTATACCAACGTGCCTTTCTATCGGAACGCCTTTGATCAAATCGGCCTGAAGCCGATGGACATCAACTCGCTGGAAGACCTGGCCAAAATTCCCTTCACAACCAAGGGGGATCTGCGGGACAACTATCCGTTCGGCATGTTTGCCACTCCGATGGATCAGGTAGTCCGGGTTCACGCGTCCAGCGGCACCACCGGCAAGCCCACCGTTGTCGGCTATACCCAGGGCGATATCAACACCTGGGCCGACATTGTTGCCCGCTCCATTCGGGCCGGTGGCGGCTCCCGGGGAGACAAGGTCCACGTGTCCTATGGCTATGGCCTGTTTACCGGCGGGCTTGGTGCTCACTACGGTGCCGAACGCCTCGGCTGCACGGTGATTCCCATGTCGGGTGGCCAGACTGAAAAGCAGGTTCAGCTGATCAATGACTTCCAGCCCGACATTATCATGGTAACCCCGTCCTACATGCTCAATATTGCTGACGAGATGGAAAGGCAGGGTATCGACCCTCACAAGCTGCCGCTCCGCCTCGGGATTTTCGGTGCCGAACCCTGGACCAACAGCATGCGCACCGAGCTGGAAGAGCGCCTGGGCATTCAGGCTCTGGACATCTACGGCCTCTCTGAAGTCATGGGGCCGGGTGTCGGTATGGAATGCATCGAGACCAAAGACGGCCCTACCATCTGGGAAGACCATTTCTATCCCGAGATCATTGACCCGAATACCGGCGAAGTGCTGCCCGACGGAGAGTATGGGGAGCTGGTCTTCACGTCACTCACCAAAGTGGCCTTGCCGATCATGCGTTACCGCACGCGCGATCTGACCCGTTTGCTGCCGGGAACCGCCCGCCCCATGCGCCGCATCGACAAGATCACCGGCCGCAGCGATGACATGCTCATTATCCGGGGCGTCAACGTATTCCCGAGCCAGATCGAAGAGCAGGTGCTCAAGTGTGAAGCACTGGCACCTCACTACGAGATTGAGGTCTACAAAGAAGGCAACCTGGACTGCGTCGACATTCGCGCGGAGCTCAAGCCGGAAGCCTCCGACAGTGAGGAAAACCGGGCCGCGGCTGCCAAAGAGCTCGCCCATCACATTAAATCCTATATCGGGATCAGCACCCGTATAGAGATTGTTGAGTCTAACCGTCTTGCTCGCTCGGAAGGCAAAGCAAAAAGGGTCTTCGACCGCCGCAAGCAGTAATGGCGAACCGGGTCTTGGCACAGTCGGTCAGTTTTCCGGTTGTGCCTCCCTTTCCGGTCTAACGAATTCGTTTTATTTTTTCATTTCCTTATTCCAGTTACTTTAATAATCATTCCTGGAATTATTTTTTACATTTTATATCAACATGATGCGGTCATCAGAACAACGCCTGAAGCCGAACATGACACACAAAGACATTTCTTGATATTTATTCAGTATCATATACTATGAGTAATATAGCCCTTCAGTATTTTCTGAGGGCATCGCTGTTCACGGAACAAGAGAACAACAAGCCCGAACCGGAGGTATTGTATGTACGCCCAGCTCGTTGAAACCGGCGCAAAACGCCTTAAGACACTGGAAGAGATGTCGCCTGAAGAGCGCGCTTTCCAGGAAAAGGTCGACGCCGAGACCAAGATCGAACCCAAAAACTGGATGCCGGAAGGCTACCGGAAGACGCTGGTGCGTCAGATATCCCAGCACGCTCACTCTGAAGTGGTTGGCATGCTCCCGGAAGGTAACTGGGTTACCCGGGCCCCCACCCTTAAGCGCAAGCTCCAGTTGATGGCCAAGATCCAGGACGAAGCAGGCCACGGCCTGTACCTATACAGTGCCATGGAAACCCTCGGTGCAGACCGCGACGAAGAGATCGAGAAACTGCATCAGGGCAAGGCCAAGTATTCCAGCATCTTCAACTACCCGACCCTGAACTGGGCCGATATGGGTGCTGTTGGCTGGCTGGTAGATGGCGCTGCAATCGTCAACCAGGTTGTGCTTCAGCGTACTTCCTATGGCCCCTACTCCCGCGCCATGGTCCGGATCTGTAAGGAAGAGAGCTTCCACCAGCGCCAGGGTTACCAGATTCTGCTGGACATGATGCGCGAAGGTACCGATGAGCAAAAAGAAATGGTGCAGGACGCCATCAACCGTCTGTGGTGGCCGGCCCTGATGATGTTCGGCCCGCACGATGACGAGTCCCCGAACTCACAGCAGTCCATGGCCTGGAAGATCAAGCGCAAGAGCAACGACGAACTGCGCCAGATGTTTATTGACCAGACAATTCCGCAGCTTGAATTCCTGGGATGCACTGCGCCGGACCCGGACCTGAAATGGAACGAAGAAACCGGCCACTACGATTTCGGTGAAATCAACTGGCAGGAATTCTATGACGTGCTCAAGGGCAATGGCCCTTGCAACCGCGAGCGCATCAATACTCGCAAGAAAGCAATTGACGAGGGCGCATGGGTCCGCGAAGCGGCCGTCGCCTATGCCAAAAAACAAAAGCAGCGCGCACAAGCCGCTTGATACCGGAGGATTACAACATGTCTGAATGGCGCCTTTATGAAGTCTTTGTGCGGTCCAAGCACGGCTTGAACCACAAACATGTGGGCAGCGTGCATGCCTCTGACGCTGAGATGGCCATGGAAAACGCCCGTGACCTATACACACGCCGAAACGAAGGTGTGAGCATCTGGGTTGTACCCTCCGATACCATCACGGCTTCCGCATCCGACGAAAAAGAAGTTCTCTTCGACCCGTCGGAAGATAAAGTTTACCGGCATGCTTCCTTCTACAAGCTGCCCGATGAAGTCGGACACATGTAAGGAGCGGTTCCAATGACACAAGCAGAAGCATTAAAGGAATACCTGCTGCGCCTGGCAGATTCTGACATGATCCTGGGCCAGCGCCTGTGCGAGCTGTGCGGCAAGGCCCCGGCAGTCGAGGAAGAAATGGCGCTGATGAATGTTGCCCTCGACCTCGTCGGCCAGGCCCGCAACTGGTACGAGTACGCAGCCGAGCTGATTAATGATGGCCGGGATGCAGACAAGCTGGCCTTTCGCCGTGATGCCCACGACTATCGCAACCTGCTCCTGACCGAGCAGCCGAACGAAGACTATGCGGTCACCATGGGCCGCCAGTTCTTTTACGATGTCTGGCACTACTTCACGCTCAAGAGCCTGACCGAAGCCAGCGACGAACGCATCGCAGGTGTTGCGGCCAAGGCGCTGAAGGAAGTCACTTATCATCTGCGCCGTTCATCGGAGTGGGTGAAGCGCCTGGGCGACGGTACGGACGAGAGCCACCGCCGCATGCAGGATGCTGTCGACATTCTCTGGCGCTTTACCGGGGAACTGATCACCCCGGACGAAACTGATCGCCTCATGGCCGAGGCCGGTATCGGCCCGGATCCTGAGCAGCTCAGGAATGACTGGCGTGGCATGGTCAATGAAGTGCTCACCCAGGCCACCCTGACACCGGGCGCAGAAGACGCCTGGATGTATATGGGCGGCAAGCACGGCGAACACACCGAACATCTCGGTTTCATTCTGGCGGAAATGCAGTTTCTGCAGAGGGCCTATCCCGATGCCACAACATGGTGAGTCAGACAGCCGGTCAGCAGTAGATATCCTGATCGCCAGTGACCGGGTGCCAGCCAACGCTCGCCCCGATTTGCTGACAGAACAGGATATCTGGGCAATTCTTGACAAGGTCAAGGATCCGGAGGTACCGGCGGTAAGCGTCGTGGAGCTCGGTATTGTCCGAGCAGTTCGATGGGATGGAAAAGAGTTGTCCATCGATGTCACACCGACTTACTCCGGCTGCCCTGCCACTGAACTGATTGAAGAGCTGATTGCCGAGGCCCTGCGAGCCGCAGGGTTCCGGGATCCGAAAATCAATCAGGTGCTGACCCCTGCCTGGACCACCGACTGGATCACAGACGAAGGCAAAGAGAAGCTTCGGGCATTCGGAATCGCACCGCCCCAGGGCAGCTCCAGCAAGATGAGTCTGCTTGGCGAACCTGAAGTGATCACCTGCCCCCATTGTGGCAGCGAAGACACCGAGCGGGTCAGCGAATTCGGATCCACCGCCTGCAAAGCCCTTTATCGTTGCAAGGAATGCCTCGAGCCCTTCGACTATTTCAAATGCATCTAGAGCCGATACGATCATGAACAAATTCTACTCACTGACCCTCAAAGAGGTCAGACCTGAAACAAGAAACGCCGTATCACTTGCTTTCGACGTGCCGGAAGATCTGGCAGACAAGTTCCATTACCAGCAGGGCCAGCACCTGATCGTGCGGACCAAGCTGGATGGCGAGGAAGTTCGTCGCTCCTACTCGATCTGCCGAAGCGTCAACGATCAGGAACTGCGCATCGCGGTCAAGAAGGTTGCCGGCGGCCGGTTCTCCACGTTTGCCAATGAGCAACTAAAGCCGGGCCAGACGCTGGAAGTCATGCCGCCCCAGGGCCACTTCTCCGTCGACCTGGATCCCGAGCGCGAAGGTAATTACCTCGCGGTCGCCGCAGGCAGTGGCATCACCCCGATCCTGTCGATCGTCAAGACCACCCTGGAAACCGAGCCCAAGAGCGAGGTAACGCTGTTTTATGGCAACAAGGCCACCAGCAGCACCATGTTCCGGGATGAACTTCAGGATCTGAAGAACGAATACATGTCCCGGCTGAACCTGGTGTACATCTTCACCCGGGAAGACCAAGACATTGACCTCTATAACGGGCGGATTGACCACGACAAGTGTGATGCCCTGTTCGACCATTGGATCAACGCCAAAGAGCTTACGGCGGCCTTCATCTGCGGTCCACAATTAATGACAGAAGACGTGCGGGACTCACTGCTTCGCCACGGTCTGGACAAAAGCAAGATCCACTACGAGCTGTTTACGCCGGTCGGTGGTGCGCCCCAGGCCCGTAAAGACCGGGCGCCGTCAAAAGTGGATCCACAATCCATCAGTGAAGTAACGGTGATTGCCGACGGTCGCTCCCTGACCTTCCCGCTGGTTCGTGATACCAAGAGCATTCTTGAGGCCGGCAACGAGGAAGGCGCGGACCTGCCCTACTCCTGTAAGGCTGGCGTCTGTTCCACCTGTCGCGCCAAGGTTGTCGAAGGCGAGGTGGAAATGGACCAGAACTTTGCCCTCGAAGATTACGAGGTAGAGGCTGGCTACGTGCTTTCCTGCCAGTGCTACCCGATCAGCGACAAGGTGGTTCTCGACTACGACGAGATGTAAGCCGTTTCCCCAACAACCGAACAATATGACTCGACAAAGGCAAGTTCTGCAGAAGCAGGACTTGCCTTGACGTTTTCAGAAACGAACGGAGTTTCCAATGTCAGTCCTTAAGAGTTTCATCGCCGGCCAGTGGGTCGGTGAGAAAGCCGCCAAGGCTTTGCCCAGCGCCGTCAATGGCGACATCGTGGCCCACACTCACGACGATACCCTGGATTTCAGGGAAGCCGTCCAATACGGCCGCAAGGTCGGCGGCAAGAGCCTGATGGCCATGGATTTCCAGGAACGCGCCCTGGCCCTGAAAGCGATGGCAATGTACCTTCAGGAGCACAAGAAAGAGCTCTATGCCCTGTCCATGCACACAGGTTCAACCAAAGGTGACAACGGAATCGATATCGATGGCGGTTTCGGCACCCTGTTTTCCTATGCAAGCATGGGCCGCCGGGAGCTCCCCTCCGGCAATGTGCTCCACGAAGGACCCGTGATACCTCTGGGTAAGAACAATCATTTCGCAGGCACTCACATTATGGTGCCCCGCGGTGGTGTAGCCGTACACATCGATGCCTACAACTTCCCGGTCTGGGGCATGCTGGAGAAATTCGCACCCACGTTCCTCGCGGGTATGCCCTCCATTGTGAAGCCAGCCACCTCCACCTGCTACGTTACCGAACTGGCGGTGCGGCTGATGCAGGAATCCGGCGCCTTGCCTGAGGGCAGCCTGCAGCTGATCATCGGCAGCACCGGCGATCTGTTCGATCACCTGGAAGAACAGGACGTGGTGACCTTCACCGGCTCGGCGGCGACCGCCCGCAAGCTCAAGAACCATCCGAACATCATCAACCGTTCGATTCCGTTCAACGCCGAGGCTGATTCACTGAACAGTGCCATTCTGGCGCCGGACGTCACCCCGGAGCACGAAGAATTCGACATCTTCGTGAAGGAAATACGCCGCGAAATGACCGCCAAGGCCGGTCAGAAGTGTACCGCCATTCGTCGTATCCTGGTGCCGAAAGATCAGGTAAACGCGGTCTGCGACAAGCTGAAAGAGCAGCTCTCCAAGGTCACCGTGGGCGATCCTGCAGTAGAAGGCGTTCGGATGGGCGCCCTGGCTTCCGTCGACCAGCTGGAAGATGTCAAAGCCAATATCCAGGAACTGTTCAAGACCAGTGAACTTGTTGTCGGTGGCGAAGGCAACTTCAAACCCACCGGCGACGGCACTGAGAAAGGCGCCTTCATCGAGCCGCACCTGCTGCTGTGCCGGAACCCTGAAAATGGCTGTGGCGCCCACGATATCGAGGCATTTGGTCCGGTCGCGACCGTTATTCCCTACGACACTATTGAAGATGCGCTGGAGCTGTCTGCCAAGGGCCGTGGCTCGCTGGTCACCACTCTGACTACCCGCGACCCTGCCATCGCGGCCAGGATCGTACCCGCACTGGCGGCCTACCATGGCCGCCTGCACCTGCTGAACGCCGAAGCCGCCAAAGAGTCGACTGGCCATGGTTCGCCACTGCCAATGCTCAAACATGGTGGCCCGGGTCGTGCCGGCGGTGGTGAGGAACTGGGTGGTATCCGCGCAGTTCACCATTACCTGCAACGTACCTCGATCCAGGGCTCTCCCACGATGCTGGCTGCCGTTACCGGTGAATACGTCCGTGGCGCCGAGCTGATCGAATACGAAGTACATCCGTTCCGCCGGCATTTCGAGGATCTGCAGATCAACGAATCGCTGCTGACGCACCGCCGCACTGTGACCGAGGCTGACATTGTAAACTTCGGTTGCCTGTCCGGTGATCACTTCTACATGCATTTTGATGACATCGCGGCGCGGGAATCGCAGTTTGGCAAGCGCATTGCGCACGGATACTTCGTGCTCTCGGCAGCGGCCGGCCTGTTCGTGTCTCCGGGTGAAGGCCCGGTACTGGCGAACTACGGCCTGGACACCCTGCGCTTCATCGAACCCGTAGCGCCGGGCGACACCATCCGTGCCCGCCTGACGTGTAAACGCAAGATTGATCAGGGTCGGACATCACCAGACGGACACCCCCAGGGTGTGGTTGTCTGGGATGTTCAGGTTCACAACCAGAACGACGAAATGGTTGCGAGCTACGACATCCTGACGCTGGTTGCCAAGAAGCCCCAGTAAATCGGGGCTTCATCCGGCTAACGTTTGTCTTGGACCCCAAACGTTAGCCGGAGGCACAAAAAAAGGCAGGTGATGAACCTGCCTTTTTTTGTGCCTCCGGAAACCTGTCGGGTTACATGCCCAGATACGCCTCCCGGACTTTCTCGTTACTCAAAAGCTCCTTGCCGGTTCCCTCAATGACCACCCGACCGGTTTCCAGGACGTAGCCCCGATCCGCCAGGGCCAAGGCCTGGGAAGCATTCTGCTCGACCAGAAAGATGGTAATACCCTCTTTTTTGAGCTCTTTCACGATGTTGAAAATCTCTTCGATGATCAGTGGCGCAAGCCCCATGCTGGGCTCATCGAGCAGCAACAAGCGGGGACGGGCCATCAGCGCACGCCCCATGGCCAGCATCTGCTGCTGGCCGCCGGAAAGCTCACCGGCCAGGTTATGACGCTTCTGCCGAAGGATCGGAAACTTGCCGTACATCCGTTCCAGATCCGCCGTGACTTCCGGGCTTCGGCCGCGGGTGTAAGCGCCCAACAAAAGGTTGTCATGGACACTCAGGTCCTTGAAGACCTGACGCCCTTCCGGCACCTGGACAATACCTTGCCCAACACGCTGGTCAGCACCCACTTTGGCCAGATCTTTCCCGTCAAACATCACGCTGCCACGATCCACCGACTGCAAGCCGGAGATGGTCATCAACAAGGTCGACTTGCCGGCGCCGTTGGCACCAACCAGCGATACAATCTCACCGCTGTTGATCTTGATATCCACATCATGAAGCACTTCAATCTGACCGTACGAGGTAACCAGGCCTTTCACCGAGAGCAGTTCCTGCTTCTCATGCGGCGCAGTAACGCGCTCCTCGTGCTGCAGGCCAAGACCGCCAAAACGTTCCGGGGTATAACTGATGATCTCATGACGAAGTTCCCGGAACTCGTCACGGACCCGTTCACCGAACAGAGGATCATTCTCCACATCCCTGGATTCAATGATCTTTTCCCAGTCGTCCTCGCTGAACAGTTCACGAGCCCTGGGAATTACCACACCTTCTTCCTTGCGGATATGCTTGCGCAAGGCTTCGGTAAAGCGTGCCAGTCCGTGGCTGAACTCTTCACGCCCTTCCGGCCACTTTTCCATACAGACTTTAAGCAGCTGACGCAGTTCATTAATTTTTGCGTCGCCAATCTCGTAGCCTTTGGAGAGTTTCTCAAGAAGCGGCACGGATTCCAGAGACCTTTCTCCCAACAGCCGGTACAGCACAATTTCTGTAGGCTGACTATGCACCCGACGGGCAAAATGCTGAATGTAATTGAAAATGGTGGTGAGCAGCTTCTCGTCCGGACGTTGCTCATTAATGTTCATGTCATGCAGCAGCTGATCCAGAAGATCAAGAGTCCGCCAGAGCGCCTGATGCTCCTGCACGATGGTTCCGATGGCCTGCTGACTGCGTGACTGGGCAGGCGCAATTTCCGTGTGTTGCTGTGTCATTCGAATTGCCTCCTGTTCAGCCACCCAGATAGGCAGCAATAACGTCTGGATTCTGACGAATTTCCGCCGGGGTACCTTCAGCCAGTACACGACCGTAATTAAGAACCAGAAGCCGGTCTGAAATGCCCATCACCAGCTTCATGTCATGTTCCACCAGCATGACGGTGGTTCCCTCGTCAGCAATTTTTCTGATTAATTGCTCAAGGGCTGCCGTCTCGGTCGCATTCAGGCCGGCGGCGGGCTCATCCAGAAGGATAATCTTCGGGTCAGCGGCCAGTGCGCGCGCGATCTCAAGACGCTTGAGGGCGCCATAGGACATTGCCGAGGCTTCGGTATCCAGATAGTCACCACAGCCGACGTACTCCATCAGCTCTGCCGCCCGCTGTCGGGCATTGTCCTCATCCCGGCGCAGTGCCGGCAAGCGGAACAGGGTCGTAAACAGACTGCTTTTGAGCTTGAGGTGACGACCGAGCATGACGTTTTCAATGGCCGTCATGTTCATGCAAATCTGCATTTGCTGGAACGTACGACACATTCCGCGCTCGGCCAGTTGATTGGGCTCAAGATCGGAAGTGCTTTCACCGTTGAGCCGGATCTCCCCCTTTGTCGGGGTATAGAGGCCGGTAATCAGATTGAACAAGGTCGTCTTGCCGGCACCGTTCGGACCGATAACAGAATAGACCTGCCCGGCATCAACTGAAAAACTGACCCCTTCAACCGCATGCACCCCTCCGAAGGCCTTGTCGAGGGCTTTTACTTCGACCAGTGCGCTCATGATGCACCCCCTGCCTTCTTTTCAAGCTTCTTTTCAAACTTCTTTGAGACAACCGCAGTTAACGTGGGCAACAGTCCCTTGGGCATGAAAATCATCGTGAGCATGAGGATTGCACCGAACATGACGGTTTCCAGCTCCTGGAAGTCCGCCAGCACCTGCGGCAACAACTTCAGAACAACCGCGCCCAGAATTACGCCAAAGGTAGACCCCATACCGCCCAAAACAACCATTGTGATAAGTACGATCGAGAATTCGAAGCTTGCCACGGCGGGAGTGATAAAACCCTGAAAATGGGCGTACAGGCTGCCCATGAGACTGGCATAAACGGCAGAGATTACGAACACCAGGCTTTTGTACTTTGCTGTATCCACACCGACGACCCGTGCGGCCACTTCCGACCCATGCACCGAACGCAGGGCCCGACCGATGGGCGACTCAATAAGGTTCTGGGCAAACCACACCGCCAGCAGCAGGATCAGGCTGGCAAAGAGGTACCAGGCCAGAAAGCCTTCGATCTCCAGACCAAACAATGAATACTGCCCGAACGAGCTCAATTCCCAGCCGAACAGATCAAGAGCAGGCACTGGCATGCCGTCGGGGCCGCCCGTGATGGCACGCTCGTTATTCAGGATAATGGCGATAATGAAGCCCACCGCCAGCGTTGCCATAGACAGGTAATGACCTTTCAGGCGCAGAATGGGGCGCCCGACAACCCAGGCGATAA
Source organism: Marinobacter salinus (assembly GCF_001854125.1). Lineage (NCBI taxonomy): Bacteria > Pseudomonadati > Pseudomonadota > Gammaproteobacteria > Pseudomonadales > Marinobacteraceae > Marinobacter > Marinobacter salinus. The sequence continues at coordinate 3,998,846 of NZ_CP017715.1, read as the reverse complement.
ACCCGACAACAATCGCACCGACTATCAATGCTGGTACCGCAGGCCAGCCATAGGTTCCGGTCATGATGCCGGTGAAGTAGGCTCCCAGACCGAAAAAGCCCGCATGCCCCAGACTGATCTGACCGGCAAAACCGACCAGCAGATTCAGGCCGACCACCGTGGCAGCGATGATTGCCATCTGTGTTGCCAGATCATAATGGAAGGGGTTGCTGAGAAACGCCGGCAGACAGAGCAGGATGATCGCGAGGACAATCAGCCCCCGGAGACGCAACTGCAAAAAACGGTTCAACATCAGACACGCTCCACGACTTTGGCACCGAACAACCCGCGAGGCAGGAAGAAAAGCACCAGCAGAATCATGGAGAAGGCCACCGCATCCTTGTAGTCGGAGGACAGATAACCCGCCGCCATGGCCTCAACCACTCCGAGAGCGAGTCCGCCAACAACCGCACCGACACCGCTGCCCAGGCCACCAATAGCTGCCGCAACAAAGCCTTTAAGGCCAAGGATGATACCAATGTCATAGGAAGTGAACGTGATAGGGGCAACAACGATTCCGGCAACGGAGCCCAGCAACGCAGACACCATAAACGCAAGCATCAGCACCATCTGGGTCCGGATGCCAACCAGGCGGGCAGCTTCCTTGTTCATTGACGTCGCGAGGATGGCCTTACCAATCAGCGTCCGGGTAAAGAACAGCACCAAACCAACCACAAGCACAGCCCCAATACCAAGAACCCACAGACTTTGGCTGTTCAGAACCGCTCCGAACACCTGAATAGGTTCATCACTGCTGAAATTCGCCATGACATGGTATTCCTTGCCCCAGATTAACTGGGCCAGGCCACGGATAAAAATAGAAGCGCCGATGGTGATAATAATGAGCGTCACCACGTCAGCCTGCTTCGCAGGTGCGATGGCAAACCGTTGCAGGGCAATACCCAGTATGCCGGCCAGCAGAACCGCAAGAACAACCGCCAGAATCATGGGCACGCCCATGGAAGTCAAAGATACCGTTGCCATGCCACCAATCATCAGGAACTCGCCCTGGGCGAAGTTGATGACGTGACTGGCGTTATAGATGAGGGTAAAGCCGAGGGCAATCAATGCGTAGGTTGCACCGATAGTGATCCCGGTAAAGAGGTACTGCAAGAATTCTGAGAACATAGCCTTGATTCCGGTCGAACACCAACCGGCTGACTGCGCACCCTCTCAGGGGCGAGCAGTCAGCCAGCGGAGAGACAAGTTACAGATAGGATCAGTCGATCAGCTTCCATTCTCCGTTCTGGACTTCCAGAATACGGAAAGAGTCAGCATCGAGGCCGTTATGGTCTTCTGGAGACATGTTGAACTCGCCAGTCACGCCAACGTAGCCACTGATGCTTTCCAGAGCGTTGCGAACGGCTTCCGGATCGGTGCTACCAGCAGCTTCAATAGCCCGGACTGCCAGCATCAGGCCGTCATAGGCATAGGCACCAAATGTCGACACTTTGGAGTCCCAGCGTGCTTCATACTCAGCTTTGTAGTTCTGGACAACCTCTTTTTGCGGATCAGACTCTGGCAGAGAATCCGGCACCAGAAGAGGTGAAGCCGGCAGGCGCAGACCTTCGGCCGAATCTCCGGCCAGTTCCAGGAAGCTGTCAGAGGCAACACCGTGAGACTGGTAGAACGGCAGGTCAATTCCCAACTGATTGTAGTTGCGGGTAACAATGGCCGGTCCCTGACCGAAGCCAAAGTTGAGCACAGCCTGAACACCATCGGTATTACGGATATTGGTCAGCTGAGCAGTCATGTCGGTATCGGAGCCGCTGTAAGTCTCGTCGGCCACAATTTCGACACCCATCATTTCAGCAACTTCGAGTGTCTGGGCACGGCCAGAGCTACCAAAACCGCCGGTTCCGGAAATCAGACCCACTTTGGTCAGACCACGGGCCTTCATATCACCCAGAACACGCTCAGCGGCCATACGGTCAGTTTGCGGAGTTTTGAAAACCCACTTCTTCACCGGTGTGGTGATAACCACTGCGCCGGCGAGTGAAATGAAAGGTACGCCCGCTTGTTCCACCAGCGGAACAGCGGCCATTGTTGCCCCTGTGGTGCTCCCGCCTACGATAATGTCAACCTGGTCAGAGCGAAGCAGACGGCTCGCAAAGTTGCGTGCTGATGAAGCGTTGCCTACGTCATCGTAGTGAATCAGTTCCAGTTGACGCCCCAAAACACCACCCTCTTCGTTGATCTTCTCAACATACATCTGAAGGGTTTTCAGCTCGGGATCACCGAGAAACGAGGCCGGCCCTGTCACGGACAGGAAGGAGCCGATTTTGATTGGTTCCGCTGCCTGGGCGCTCATCATCATGAGACCAGCCGCAGCAACAGCTGCGCATTTTCCTGCGCGACGCATCATTTTGCTAAGCATTGTTTTTGTTCTCCCGAGTTGTATGGGGCCTGAGCAACCCCCGTCTTAATCTCTCAGAAATAAGACAGCGACCTTATGTTTAGAAAGCTCTTCCGTGTCACAAACATCAGATCACCTTGCTTTCCCTGATCGCTCCCCAGCCGTTAAAGCCACGTAAGAGCATATCAGAGCCTTCGCTTTCCGGCATTAATTCGATACCGTTGACGAATATCAATTGAAGTTATTGTATCATAAAGTCAGTGTCAACTAATTTTGGAGGCACCCGAAAGTCCCCTTTCAAGTAAAGTCGACCTTCGGCGAAGCCGCCAGTTTCGACGCTTATGGACGGCGAGCTTTACCTTAACGGACAGAACCGCATAATAACCGGCAGACGAAATTTTCATTTCCATGAATCCGATACCAAAATCATGTCAGCAAAGACCCAGTTAGATAACCTTGTAAAAGAGTTCAAGAAAAAGCGGCCACTCCGGGCGGGCTCGCTCATCATTACTGTTTATGGTGACGCCATAGCGCCAAGAGGCGGGACAGTCTGGCTCGGGAGCCTGATGAAATTGCTTGAACCCATGGGGATCAGCCAGCGCCTGATCAGAACATCGGTCTACAGACTGGTCCAGGAAACCTGGCTGCAAACGGAGCGTATCGGCCGGTGCAGCTATTACAGCCTGACCGGCCCCGGCCTCCGCCGCTTCCAGCAGGCCTTTCAGCATGTTTACAGCATCACCAACGAAGAATGGAGTGGGAGCTGGTGCCTGGTCTTTTTGAACCAGCTCAGTCCGGAAATGAAGCAAAAGGTCCGCGAAGAACTGAAGTGGCTAAGTTTCGGGAGCATGGCTCCGGGAGTAATGGAACATCCCCGCTATACCCGTCATCAGTTGATCCCCATGCTTCAGGAGTGGGGCGCACTGGATGACACCATTGTGATGCAGACCCAACCTCTGGAGCAGAAAAGTCCCAGAGCCCTCAGGCTTCAGGTACGGGAAAGCTGGAATCTGGACGAACTGGCGTTCCGGTACCGGCGTTTTCTGGAACAGTTCAGGCCCTTATGGCGGGAACTGCAGTCAAATGACAACCTGACCCCGCAGGAGTGCCTCCTCGCCAGAATTTTGCTGATCCATGAATATCGGAAGATTCTCCTTAGAGACCCGCAACTGCCTGATGAGTTGTTGCCGGGTGACTGGGAAGGCCGAAGCGCCAAACAGCTATGCCGAAACCTGTATCGGAAAATCTACGCACGGGCAGAACAGTGGCTGGATGAAAATCTGGAAAACGCGTCCGGCCCCCTGCCCAGCCCGAACGAGTCGTTTTACAAGCGTTTTGGTGGGCTAAGGGATACACCCCAGGCCGGACAACTGACTCCCAATGGATCCATTGTCGGGTAGCGCCCCCGATGTAGCGGAAAAGAGAGAGGGGTCGGCTAACCAAATACCCTCCTCTCTTTTTCATCGAGCAGGACAGCTTGTATACCTGTTTTAATTGGGCAGGGTCGGCACACCCATAAAGTACGGGTAACCAGGTTCTCTCTGGAAAACAGGCTTTGAAAGCGCTTCTTGCGATGCAGATGCTTCGGAATGAGGTGGTGACGAGTAAGTCGTGCGACAGGTCGTTCACACAGTTCACAGTTGTCGGGCTGGGGTGGGAGCTTCAGCATACAGAACTCGCGGAGCAGGCGCTGACACCGGCCCCGCGCGGATCAGGTATCAGTGCATCAGAGTATAAAGTTTACGCCGATAAGTGCGAACATCCGGGTTGCTGTTACCCAGCTTGTCGAACAACTCAATCAGCGTGGTCTTGGCAACCTCATCCTTGTACTTGCTATCGACCTGCATCAGTCGAATTAACAGGTCCATGGCCTGAGCATTGTTCTCCTGCAATACGTGATGCAGCGCCAACTGGTGCAACGCGTTGGGATCTTTCGGATCCTGCTCCAGGGCCATCTCAAGATCTTTGACCGGGGGCAACTCGGCAGACTGCTTCAGGAATTTCAGCCGGGCCGCCAACTGCTTGGCCTGATGCTGCATTCTCTCTTCCGGCGGCAGACTGGCAAGGACCTGTTCCGCGGTGTCCAGATCACCCATTTCCGCTTTCAGTTGAGCCAGGTCTATCAGGACCTTCAGGTTTTCAGGGTCTTTCTGGTTCATCTCGGCCAGAATCGTCAGAGCACCATCCACGTCGCCTTCTTCCCAAAGGCGATGGGCTTTCTCATACGGATCTTCCTCAGGTGCCTCAATGTGCTGGTCCAGCACCTTGCGAATTTCACCTTCTGGCAACGCACTGTTGAAGCCATCTACCGCTTGCCCGTCCTTGACCAGGATGACCGTCGGAAGACTGCGCACACCCAGACTTGAAGTCAGCTGTTGCTGTTCATCGGCATTGACCTTCGCCAGCAAGAAGGCGCCCTGATATTCATTCACCAGTTTTTCCAGAATGGGCATCAACTGTTTGCAGGGGGCACACCAGTCCGCCCAGACATCCACCAGGATCGGCGTACTGGCTGACGCCTCCATCACCTGCTGCTGGAAGTTTTCCATGGTGGCTTCAAATACGTAGGGAGAATCGCTCATGCATGGCACCTGCAAAGTCGAATGAATCGTCGTGATTGCCAGAAACATGGGGGCAGACAGAAGAAAATCAAGCATCTACCCGGATCCCTGCTGAACAACGGCGAGATCCTTGAAATACCCGTAACTGCCGTTACATAGGCTATTAAGCGTTAGATCGGATACAGCTCAGGTTCGTATCCAGACCATACCACAACCGTTCCGGATGGATACCTCACTGCATGAATGATGAAAACCACAACGACTCAATCGAAGGATTCGAAGAGGACGTGACCGAGTACATCGGCAAGGACGAACACAGCAAGAGCCTCGCCCTGCCCCAGCAGATGATGCCAAGGCGGATGTATGTGCTGCCGGTAACCAATCGCCCGTTTTTCCCGGCCCAGGTTCAGCCCATCATGGTGAATCAGAATCCTTGGCAGGAGACCCTCAAGCGGGTCGGCGAAACGGATCACCGGGTGCTCGGCATCTGCTTCGTGGATGAGCATGAAGCCGAACAGGGCATTCCTGACAGCGAGGAACTGGAGACCATGGGTTGCGCGGTCCGGGTTCATCATGCCCAGCCGGAAGGGGGTAAGGTTCAGTTCATTGCCCAAGGCCTTCAGCGCTTTCGCATTGTCCAGTGGCTGCGCCGGAAACCACCCTACCTGGTTGAGGTGGAATACCCGGACGAGCCGGAGGAAGACGCCGATGAACTAAAGGCCTATACCCTTGCAATAATAAGCTCCATCAAGGAGCTGCTGCGCACCAATCCGTTGTACGGCGAAGAGGTCAAACAGTATCTGTCCCGTTTCGGGCCGGACGACAGCTCGCCGCTGGCTGATTTTGGTGCCTCCATGACCAGCGCACCAGGCCCTGAATTGCAGGATGTGATTAATACAGTACCTCTGCTGCGGCGCATGGAAAAAGTGCTCCTGCTCATGCGCAAAGAGCAGGAAGTAGCGCGCCTGCAGTCCGAAATCAGCGAAGAGGTGAACGCCAAGGTTCAGAAGCACCAGCGAGAATTCTTTCTGAAGGAACAGCTGAAGGTCATACAGCGTGAGCTCGGTATGGCCAAGGACGATAAAACTGCGGATGCGGAGCGGTTTGCAGAACGCATGGCCAAACTGCACCCGCCCGAACAGGTGCAGGAACGTTTTGACGATGAACTGCAGAAACTGCAGGTTCTGGAGCAGGGGTCGCCGGAATATGGCGTGACCCGCAATTATCTGGACTGGCTGACCCAGGTACCCTGGGGCACCCACTCAGAGGACCACTTTGACCTGGCCGAAGCACGCCGCATTCTTGACCGGGACCATGACGGCCTTGATGACGTAAAAGACCGTATTGTGGAGTTTTTGGCCGAAGGAACCTTCAAGGGCGAAGTCAGTGGGTCCATTCTTCTGCTGGTCGGCCCCCCGGGCGTAGGCAAGACTTCGATTGGCCATTCCGTGGCGGATGCGCTGGGCCGAAAATTCTATCGCTTCAGTGTCGGCGGCATGCGGGATGAAGCCGAGATCAAGGGGCACCGACGCACTTACATCGGCGCCATGCCCGGCAAATTTGTGCAGGCACTGAAGGATTCGAAAGTCGAAAACCCCGTGATCATGCTCGACGAGATCGACAAAATCGGTGCTTCCTTCCAGGGCGACCCCGCGTCGGCACTCCTGGAGACGCTGGACCCTGAACAGAACCGCGAATTTCTGGATCACTACCTGGATGTGCGCATGGATTTGTCCAAGGTTCTGTTCATCTGCACCGCAAACCAGCTGGACACCATTCCCCGGCCATTGCTGGACCGGATGGACGTGATTCGCCTGTCCGGCTACATCGCGGAAGAAAAGCTGGCAATTGCCAAGCATTACCTGCTGCCACGCCTGCTCAAGAGGGCCGGCCTGCTCAAGAAACAGCTCAATATCAGCGACGCCGCCATCAAGCAGGTCATTGAAGGCTATGCCCGTGAGGCCGGAGTCCGCAACCTCGAAAAGCTGCTTCACAAGATCATCCGAAAGGGCATCGTGAAGCTGCTCGAAACTCCGGACAAGCCGGTGAAGGTGGGGGCCCCGGACCTTGCCACTTACCTGGGCCAACCCGCATTCCGCAAGGAGAAATCCCTGAAGGGGATCGGCGTGGTTACTGGCCTGGCCTGGACCGCCATGGGCGGCGCCACCCTGAGCATCGAGGCCTCACGGATTCACAGCACCCAACGGGGGTTCAAGTTAACCGGCCAGCTCGGCGACGTCATGAAAGAATCGGCCGAGATCGCCTACAGCTATGTATCCTCCAACCTGAAGCGATTCAAGGGTGACCCGACCTTCTTCGACAAGTCCTTCGTACACCTCCATGTCCCGGAAGGTGCCACACCCAAGGATGGCCCGAGCGCCGGCGTCACCATGGCGACTGCGCTCCTTTCCATCGCCAGGAAGGAGCCACCCCAACAGAATCTTGCGATGACCGGGGAACTGACCCTGACAGGCCAGGTGCTGCCCGTCGGGGGCATTCGGGAAAAAGTCATCGCCGCCCGCCGGCAGAAAATCAGCAACCTGATTCTTCCCGACGCTAACCGGGGCGACTACGAAGAGCTTCCCGACTACCTGAAGGAGGGCCTGACCGTAAACTTTGCCAGACATTACAATGATGTATTCCAGGTCTGCTTTGGAAATAAACCGCGCAAGGGGTCAAGCGTCCACTGATAAACTGGTCTAACCAGTGGGCGGTCAACTTGACGCTCACTGGACCGCTGTCTTTACTCGATGTGTAGCAGTGATCAAAAAGTAACCGGTCGGCAGCTTCCAGATTGCCGACTTCCTACTCGTTGATAAAGAGAGCGGAAAAAACAATGAACAAGGAAGCCTCAATACTGTGTATTGCCGCAAGCCTGGCCATAGCACCTTACGCCCATAGCCAATCCGACGACACATTGAAAAAACTTGGCAACTTCCAAACTACCGGAAAGGCAGAATTCACTGTCATTGACCAGAAAAGCGACAGCGCTGATGCCATAAGGAATACCCTGAAAAAAATCCAGTTGCCGAAAGGCTTTGAAATCAGCCTTTATGCCCTGGTTCCCGACGCCCGCCACATGGCAGTGGGTCCGCAGGGTGTCGTCACCTTCGTGGGGACCCGCAAGACTGAGGTCTGGGCGGTCACCGATCGCGACAAGGACCGGGTGGCAGACGATGTCAAAAACTTCGCACCCTCCGTGGCCAAGGCGGTACCCAATGGCCCCTGCTTCTCCCCCGACGGTGTGCTTTACATCGCGGAACAAAACCGCGTATTAGCCTACCCGGCTGCGGAATTCTTCTATGAAGGCGGCGATGTAGTGGCCGAGCAAGTGGTCCCCGGAGGTGAGCTGATCCCGGATCAGTTTGTCAGTTACAACCATACCGCGCGGGTCTGCGACATCGGTCCTGACAACAAGCTCTACATCTCTCTGGGACAACCCTACAACGTCACCCCACATGAGCACCTTGATGAGTTCAGCGAGTTGGGCATCGGCGGCATCATCCGGATGAATCGGGACGGCACCGGAAGGGAGGTATACACCCGGGGTGTCCGGAATTCGGTTGGTCAGGATTTCAACCCCAATACCGGCGAATTGTGGTTCACTGACAACCAGGTGGATGGCATGGGTGACGATATCCCGCCGGGCGAAATCAACCGCCAGACCGCGATGGGTCAACACTTTGGCTTCCCTTGGTATGGTGGTGGCGATGTTCGTACCAACGAATACAAGGGTGAGGAAGTGCCCGTCGATGTGGTGTTCCCGGTATCGGAAACCGTTGCCCACGCTGCGGACCTGGGGATGATGTTCTACACCGGAAAGATGTTCCCGAAAGCCTATCAGGGCGGAATATTCTCGGCCCAGCACGGGTCCTGGAACCGGACTGTACCCATCGGCGCACGAGTGATGTTCACGCCAGTGGATGCGGAGGGCAACATCGCCGGCGAGACCGTTCCGTTTGCTGAAGGTTGGCTCGATGAAAACGGCGAATACCTCGGCCGCCCTGTCGACGTAGCCCAACTCAAGGATGGCTCACTGCTGGTGTCCGATGATCTGGCTGGCGCCGTCTACCGGATCGCTTACACCGGCTCCGGTTCCTGAGCTACCCCCAACAACTGCCCCAGTGCCGGAGAGCCTTGAGCTCTCCGGCCAATCGGAGAAACCGTATGTCCAGAAAGGCCAAAGCTGCTCTGTCGGCCGCACTGACAGTGTTGCTTATGATCCTTCCTTCCCTGGCACTTCCGGCAGATCCTGTCGCGGGCCGAAAACTCGCAGGCCAGTGTAAAACCTGCCACGGCCTGGATGGTATTGCCAAAATTCCGATCGCCCCGAACCTGGCCGGTGAAAGCCAGATCTATATTCAGAATCAGCTTAAAGCGTTCCGAAGCGGAAAACGGCAGCATGAGATGATGACCGTGGTAGCCAGAGACCTGACCGATCAGCAGATAGCCGACGTGGCAGCATGGTACGAATCCATCGAAGTCACCGCAAAGCTACCGGAGTAAGGCAACAACTCTCCGGCACTGACTCAGGATTTGGAGTCTGCCTTCCAGCCATCTTCCCGAAGGACCGGCCCCACGTGGAGGACGGGGGAGGCATCAATATTATCAGCGTCCATCATATTGGCCACCCGCTGAAGCGAGGCCAGGATCATGGTCTGCTCCCATTCGTGCAGGCTCTGGTACTTCTTGATGAAATCCTCCTGAAGAGGATTAGGCGCTCTCGCCAGGATTTCAGCGCCTTCTTCAGTCAGGTGCGCATGGACTTTGCGCTTGTCCTGGGTACTCCGGACCCGGTAAACCAGCTTCCGGTGTTCCAGCCGGTCCAGGATCGTGGTCACCGTAGCCTGACTGAGACTGACCTTGTCAGCGATGGTGCCAATGGTGACCTCACCGAGGTCACGAATCGTCCGCATAATCAACAACTGAGGTCCTGTCAGCCCGGCATGCTTGCTGAGGCGCTTGGAGTGGAGATCCGTCGCCCGAATCACCCGCCGGAGCGCCACAAGTACTTGATCATAATTAGTCACGTCATTGCTCCGAACAAGGTCCACTGCCCCCTGTTGATCAGGATCGGAGGCATTGGGAAGTTTTGAATATGTACCCTTGGTACTCGCCATCGGCTTAAGCCTCACTCCAACGATGTCTTTGTTGCCCTTTCAAGCTCAACAAATTTATTTATACCACTAACTATTAGAGGTCTTTGCACCATAAATTGCAAGCAACCACTTCGAACTGACTAAGCGCGGCCCGCCCAACTTCGGCTGCCAGGGACATTTTTTCCAGCAGGCACTGTGCTAAGGTCAGCATCTTCCCGAAATCCTGCATAAACGGAAGCAGCTCAAATGATCATGCGATACGTTCACCGCTTCGTACCTGAACTACTAATACCCCGGAATCAATCGGGCCGTCTTGTCCGGCGAAGGGGAACCCTGCCCGGAATTATTGCCGTTGTCGCACTGGCTTTTATGGTGAGCGGGGCAGCTCAGGCGCAAAGTTCGGGATCCACGGCATCCCAGCGCAAAGACGTCACCTCGGACGACGTTGCCGCAGCGCTCGCCGACCTGGAAGAGCCCATGTACACGCCCTTCATCGAGTTATACCTGCTTGAGGAAAGCAAGGCGCTGCGCAAAGAGATGCAGAATACCCGTGCAGAACTGATCGAAAAGGTGGTCGACAAAGAACTGTCGGTTGCTGACAAGACCATGTCGTACGCAACCGATACGGTTACCTACTTCTTTTACCTGATAGCGGGCGCCACCTCCATTCTCGTCGTAATCGGCTGGAACTCGATTCGCGATATGCGGAACCAGCTGACCAGCCTGGCAGAGAAACGGGTGAACGAACTGGTCGTCGTCTATGAAAACCGGCTCGCGTCGATTGAGGAGCAGTTGCAGCAGAAATCCGACATCATCCATCAGAACCAGGCCGAGATTGAACGCACTAATGAGGTGCATTCGCTCTGGCTTAAAGCAAGCCAGGAGACCTCCCAGCAAAACAAGATTGCTGCGTATGACCAGATTCTCGACCTCCGCCCGGACGATGTTGAAGCACTCAGTTACAAGGCGGACGCGGTTCTGGAAATGCAGGAACCCCTCTGGGCCATCAGCCTGTGTCAGCGGGCACTCAAGCTGGGACAGGATAATGGCCACGCCCACTACCAGCTGGCCTGCGCCTACGCGGAGATCGGGCGCTGGGAAGACGCGGTTGCCACGTTACAAAAAGCCATCGACATTTCAGAAGCATACCGTGACGATGCTTCGGTTGACGTCAGTTTCGAACAGTTGCGTGAACACGAAAGCTTCCGCACACTGGTGTTTCCGGACCAGGATGAGAGCACGGATGCGTGACAGGTCTCAGACCGGCACAGGCTTTGCTAGCAGGCTACGTTGTTTGTATCGACAGGCATCAATCAAGACCTGCTCTGCATCCCTGTGTTCCGAGACAAACTCCAACCCACTACGCTTGACAAGAGGCGGGGTGTAGTGTTTGTTTAACTCTCTGAGAACACAAGAATAACCCTGAACCAAACAGGACAGAACCTAATGAGAACTTCAGTTAAGAAACTCGTAACCGCTGTTAGCACATCCGTAGCCCTCATGGGCGCCGGCCACGCCGCCGCCGAAATCCAGATTGGTATCGCTGGCCCAATGACCGGCCCTGTCGCCCAATATGGTGACATGCAGTTCTCCGGTGCCCGCATGGCCATTGAGCAGATCAATGCCGCCGGCGGTGTCATGGGCGAGGAACTTGTCGCCGTGGAATACGACGACGTATGTGACCCAAAACAGGCTGTTACCGTAGCCAACAACCTGGTTAACGATGGTGTCCGCTTTGTTATTGGCCACCTGTGCTCCAGTTCCTCCCAGCCCGCCTCCGACATCTATGAGGATGAAGGCATCTTGATGGTGACACCGGCATCCACCAGCCCGGAAATCACTGAGCGTGGCTATGAACTGGTATTCCGCACGATCGGCCTGGACAGCATGCAGGGACCGGTTGCCGGCAACCATATTGCAAGCCTGAATCCGGAGCGTGTCGCGATTATTCACGACAAGCAGCAGTATGGTGAAGGCATCGCGACTGCCGTTCGCGACACCCTGAAGAACAAGGGCGTTGAGATCGCCATGTTCGAAGGTATTACCGCGGGCGACAAAGACTTTTCATCCCTGATCACCAAGCTGAAACAGGCAGATGTCGATTACGTTTACTACGGCGGCTACCACCCGGAACTGGGCCTGATTCTGCGCCAGGCCCGCCAGGCGAATCTGGATGCGACCTTCATGGGCCCGGAAGGTGTCGGCAATAAAGACATCAACACCATTGCCGGTGAAGCAGCCGAGGGTCTCCTGGTTACTCTGCCACCAAGCTTCGACAAGAAGGCCGAAAACCAGAAGCTGGTTAAAGCCTTCGAAGATAAAGGTGAAGACCCCTCCGGTCCGTTCGTCCTGACCTCCTACACTGCAGTGCAGCTGGTTGCTGAAGGTATTGAGAAGGCCGAGTCTACCGATCCGTTTGATGTTGCCGCAGCGCTGCGCAGCGGGTCATTCCAGACTCCAATCGGTACTGTCGAGTACGACAAGGCCGGTGACATGAAGTCATTCGAGTTCGTTGTATACGAATGGCATTCAGATGGAAGCAAAACTCCGGTAAACTGAGCCAAAATCGTTAACAAACGGTAATACTGGGAACACCTTCTCACCGCGATCCGGGAGAAGGTGTTTTTCTAGGCTCCTGTTGAACCTCCCCTACCCCCGGCGCGGATATCCCGCTCTGAGGGTGTGGCAGTGGAGGGAGCAGGCTTTCGGAGTTCCAAAACAATGCAAGACCTCCTGTATTTTTCTCAGCAGCTCATTAACGGGCTAACGATCGGGAGCACCTATGCCCTGATCGCCATCGGTTACACGATGGTTTATGGCATCATTGGCATGATTAACTTTGCCCATGGTGAAATCTACATGATTGGTGCCTACACGGCGCTGATTGCGATCACTGGCCTGGCCTCCCTTGGTGTCGCCTGGTTGCCGGTGATTCTGCTTGTCGCGCTCATCTGCGCCATGCTTGTTTCGAGCGCCATGGGCTGGGCAGTGGAACGGGTGGCGTACCGTCCGGTGCGCGGGCGACACCGCCTGATCCCGCTGATCTCCGCTATCGGCATGTCGATTTTCCTTCAGAATTACGTACACCTTGCCCAAGGCTCCCGTAACATCGGCTTTCCGGCACTGATTGACGGCGGCTTCCAGTTCGGTTCGGAAGGCGCTTTCCAGATGTCGTTGTCCTATATGCAGATCACCATATTCATTACCACGCTGATCTGCATGACCGCACTGTCCCTGTTCATTGCTCGCTCCAGAACAGGTCGTGCCTGCCGCGCCGTCTCACAGGATCTCGGCATGGCCAATCTGCTCGGTATCGACACCAACCGGATTATTTCCGCAACGTTTGTTATCGGCGCAGCACTGGCTGCAGTGGCGGGCCTTCTCCTCGGGATGTACTACGGCTCGGTTGATCCGCTGTTCGGCTTTATCGCGGGCCTCAAGGCCTTTACTGCAGCGGTTCTGGGTGGCATCGGGAGTATTCCTGGCGCGATGCTGGGCGGCCTGATTCTTGGAGTTTCCGAAAGCATGACCTCCGGCTACCTCAGCGGTGAGTACAAGGACGTGGTCTCCTTCGGTCTGCTGATCCTCATTCTGCTGTTCAAACCCACCGGCCTGCTCGGCAAACCGGAGGTTGAGAAGATCTGATGGCTGCTCATAACGTCAAACATGCGCTCTTCTGCGCATTTATCACTCTGATTATTTCCTACCCTATCCTAGGCTTTAACCTGGAAGCCCAGGGCATCAATGTCACGCTTACCGGCGCCAAGACATCGACCCTCTTGATGGTATTCCTGGCAGCAGCCGTTGTCTTTGCGTTCCAGCTTTTCCGGGACCAGATCATGGCCAGGATCCGCAGCTTGCCGGGCCTGAACCCCATGGCCCACAAGGAACCGATGGAAGAAAACCGGCGTGCCAAGGTGGAGTCCTGGGTTCTTACCGGGATTGTTATTTTTGCCCTGTTCTGGCCCTTCTTCGTTTCACGGGGATCGGTCGATCTGGCAACGTTGGTTCTGATTTACATCATGCTGGCCCTCGGCCTGAACGTGGTGGTGGGTCTGGCTGGCCTGCTGGATCTGGGCTACGTGGCCTTCTACGCGGTGGGTGCCTACACTTTCGCGCTCTTATCCGACTATCTCGGAGTCTCGTTCTGGCTAGCGCTGCCGATTGGCGCACTGCTGGCCGCAACGTTCGGGCTGGTGCTCGGCTTCCCGGTGTTGCGATTACGGGGCGATTATCTGGCGATCGTGACCCTGGGCTTCGGTGAGATCATCCGGATTCTGCTCAACAACTGGACCAGTCTGACCGGCGGCCCCAACGGGATCGGCGGCATACCCGACCCCACCCTGTTTGGCATGGAATTCGGTCGTCGGGTCAAGGAAGAAGGCAACACCTCCTTCCATGAAACCTTCGGCATTGCCTACAGCGGCGAACACAAAGTAATTTTCCTGTACCTGATCGCACTGGTTCTGGCGGTGTTCACCGCGCTGGTCATCCGTCGCTTCATGCGCATGCCGGTAGGCCGCGCCTGGGAAGCCCTGCGTGAAGATGAAATCGCGGCCCGCTCCCTGGGCCTGAGCCGGACGGCCGTCAAGTTGTCCGCATTCACCATTGGCGCATTCTTTGCCGGCTTTGCCGGTACTGTCTTTGCCTCGAAGCAGGGCTTTATCAGCCCGGAATCCTTCGTCTTCCTTGAGTCTGCCATCGTTCTGGCGATTGTGGTTCTTGGCGGGATGGGCTCCCAGGTTGGCGTCATTCTGGCGGCGATTGCCGTCACCATCCTGCCGGAGCTGGCCCGCGAGTTTTCCGAATACCGCATGCTGATCTTTGGCGCTGCCATGGTCCTTATGATGGTCTGGCGGCCACAGGGTCTGATGCCCATGCGCCGAATTCACATTGAACTTAAAAAGCAGGAGTGACGGGCGATGCTTGAAGTACAGAATCTGTCCATGCGCTTTGGCGGCCTGCTGGCGGTAGACCAGGTGTCTCTGGACGTGAAAGAACGGGAAATTGTTTCCATCATCGGCCCAAACGGAGCCGGAAAAACCACTGTTTTCAACTGCATGAGCGGTTTTTACAAGCCAACAGGTGGCAAGATCCTTTTTGAAGGCCAGGAAGTTCAGGGTAAGCCGGACTACAAGATCTCCCGTCTCGGCATGGTAAGGACTTTCCAGCACGTGCGTCTGTTTACCCAGATGACCGTCGTGGAAAACCTGCTGGTAGCCCAGCACCGCCACCTGAACACCAACCTGATTGCCGGCTTGCTTAAAACCCCGAGCTACCGGGACCGGGAACAGAAGTCCCTTGACCGCGCAGCCTACTGGCTTGAGCGGGTCGGGCTGATGGACCTGGCTAACCGGGAAGCAGGAAACCTGGCCTACGGACAGCAACGACGACTGGAAATAGCCCGTTGCATGGTGACTGAACCGAGCCTGCTCATGCTGGACGAACCCGCTGCGGGTCTGAATCCGGCGGAAACCAAGGACCTCAATCAACTGATCGTCAGCCTGAAAGAGGACTATAACGTTTCCGTAGTGCTGATTGAGCACGACATGAGCCTGGTTATGGATATCTCTGACCGGATCAACGTCATCAACCAGGGACGCCCCCTGGCGAATGGTACACCGGAAGAAATCCGCCAGAATGACGACGTGATCAAAGCCTACCTGGGCGAGGCCTGAGGAAGAACCATGCTTGTACTAGAAGATGTCCATACCCACTACGGCAAAATCGAAGCACTGCACGGGGTTTCTGTCGAGGTCAAGAAAGGTGAGATCGTCTCCCTGATAGGGGCCAATGGCGCGGGCAAAACCACGCTGCTAATGACCGTTTGCGGAAACCCGCAGGCGAGCTCCGGGCGCGTGATCCTGGAAGGCCGCGATATCACTCGCGAGCCGACAGCGCAAATCATGCGCTCGGGGATAGCCATTGTCCCAGAGGGGCGCCGGATCTTTTCCGGACTCACTGTGGAAGAAAACCTGCATATGGGCGGGTTCTTCAACTCCAAGGCCGAGATCCGCAAGAGCCAGGATCATGCCTACGAGCTGTTCCCTCGCCTCAAAGAGCGTGAGCACCAGCGTGCAGGCACCATGTCCGGCGGTGAGCAGCAGATGCTCGCCATTGGCCGCGCGCTGATGAGCAGGCCCAACATGATCATCCTGGATGAGCCCTCGCTGGGCCTCGCACCGCTGGTGATCAAGCAGATCTTCGAGATCATCGGCCACCTTCGTGACGAGGGTATTACCGTGTTTCTTGTCGAGCAGAATGCTCACCAGGCACTGAACCTCGCGGACCGCGGCTATGTGCTGGAAACCGGAAAGATCCGACTCCAGGACACCGGGAAAAACCTGCTGGCCAACCCCGATGTGCAAAACGCATACCTTGGCGGCTAGGCCACCAACACCCCATAGGCAAGAAGCCGGTGCATATTTCCATGCGCCGGCTTTTTTCGTTTCAGCGCCAGAGAAACGGATCGGTTTGTGCGGAATTTCGTGTTTAAATCAATTAGTCACGTAAGAATTGGTTGGCGCACGCACGATCTGCACTATACTCAAGATAACGGTCATCCTGTCTCCACATACAAGTCAGGGCCGTTCCCGCATATTCCGCTGGAAAGATTCGGTGGAATACGCGTGACGTAGCTAAAACACACAAAGGAGTGGATAATGAAAAAACTCATCGCAGGTGCAATTCTTCTCGGCGCTTCTTCCATGGCCTTCGCCCAGCCAGGCTGTGGCGTGGGTGCAATGATCTGGAAAGGACAGTCCGGTATCGCCCCACACGTGCTGGCCGCCACAACCAATGGCACTTTTGGTAACCAGACGTTCGGCATGACGACCGGCACCCTGGGCTGCCAGACCAACGCTGCCGTCCAATCCATGGCCATGTACATGGACAGCAACATCGACAAGGTTGCCCGAGACATGTCTCGTGGCTCTGGCGAAAACATCGATACCCTCGCGGTATTGCTGGGCGTTGAAGAAGCTGACCGCGGCACCTTCCGCAAAGTACTTCAGGATAACTTCGCAACTGTATTCCCCAGCTCTGAAACCACCTCTGGTGAAGCGGTAGACGCAATCGTCGCCTTGCTGGAGAAGAATGAATCACTGAGCAAATACGTGGCAGCCTGATCCAGGCCACAAAAAGGAATGCCTATGCGCCAGGGACGGCGCATTTTTCTGCATCACGCCCCCCGTCAAATCTGGAAGAATCGATCACTCATGGGCTATTCGCTTCGCATTGGGCCGGCTCTCATCTGGCTCGCTCTCACAGCAACCGCGCACGCAGACCCGGATGCCGGGGCAGGCCAGCCCTACCTGGACCCAGCCTGGCTCATGCTAGGCCACTATCACCCCGACACTCTGGGAGACGGCTATACCAGCCAGGCGGATGACCCTGCGTTTTTCCTCAGTAAAAATGGAAAGCATTCACCCGCCTCAGAACTGGAAGCGACCTTATCCGCCATCCAGAGGCCGGGCGGGGGCGACAATCACGCCCGATGCCGTTACCCGGCCAGAACCGCCTGGCTTCAGCAGGAATTTGACCTTTCTCTGGCGCCTATGGACTGCCCCGCATACGGGGAGTGGAAAGAGACTCTGAATACAAAGACCGTAACTTTGGTCTTTGCAGCCTCTTACCTGAACAGCCCTTCGTCGATGTTCGGGCACACATTCCTGAGACTTGACCCACCCCAGGAAGACGAAGAAACGAACCTGTTGCTGGCCAGCACCATATCCTACGCGGCCGACGCAGCAGCACATGACAGCGAGATCCTGTTTGCCTACAAAGGGATCTTTGGCGGATACCCGGGCATAACAACAATACAACCCTATTATGAAAAGATCCGCCTTTACTCCGATATCGAACACAGGGATCTCTGGGAATACACTCTGAACCTCAATCAGGAAGAAGTAGACCTGATGCTTGCCCACGCCTGGGAAATTCGTGATCGCAACTTCGATTACTATTTCTTCGACGAAAACTGCGCCTACCGACTGTTAGCTCTTATTGATGTAGCGCGCCCGGGCACAAACCTTCTGGACGAAGTGGGCACTCACGCTATCCCCTCCGATACCGTTCGGTGGGTTGTGGACAAAGATCTTATCAGCAGCGTTCATTACCGGCCATCGGCCGCCACCTCGGTCGCTTACAGCTTGTCCTCATTGCCGGACTCGCAGCAAACACTGGCCGCTGCCGTGGCCAATGGTTATGTCTCCGCTGATGCCGACGAGCTAAAGCGACTGACCGCCAGTGAAAGGGCCCATGTACTGGACGCCACCTACGACTATGTGCGCTACCAGAGCGAAGCCGAAGGCTGGCCGCGTGACATCGCGGCCCCGCTATCCCATGAATTGCTGCAAGAACGCAGCACCATCGAAAACGTACCGCCTCCCGAAACCCCACCCGAACCCGCTATCCGGGACGACCAGGGCCATGACACTTTCCGTCTGAGCCTGGCCGGCGGCCAGCTGGACCACCGGGAATTCACCCAACTCACCCTTCGGCCTGCCTATCACGATATTCTTGACCCTCCGGAGGGCTACCGTAGTGGTGCCCAACTCCAGTTCCTGAGACTGGACGCCCGCTACTACACCGACAACGACGAACTGCAACTGGAACAGCTGACGGGCGTAGAGATTCGCTCTCTCAGCCCCAGAAACCAGTTTTTTTCGCCTTTGTCCTGGCAGGTAGGCTTTGGTGGCCGCAGAACCGATACCGGCACTGAGCGTGTGCTGGCGCCTTATCTTGAGGGCGGCGCAGGAGGTAGCTGGCAATTGGCTCCAAAAACCCAACTCTTCGCCATCGCAACCGCCGACCTGGAGATTGATGACGACCTCCGCCGCGGCTACGATGCCGCATCCGGCGCCGACATCGGGCTGCTGCACCAAAACAACCAGTTCAGCCTGATGGCCGGAGCCAAGACCAAAGCCTGGATCGTCAGCAGCCAGCACAGACAGTATCAGGCCTACGCAAAAGCCAGCTGGCACATAGGCCGGGAGTTCAGCCTGTTTGCCGAATTCACCCGGGAAGATCACTACGACAGGTACGAGAGCAAATGGCAAACCGGACTGCACGCCTACTTCTGACTGTATCAAGGGTGAAAGCGGCCATTGCGGCCGCAGGCGCGGTGGCAGCCACACTGAGCCTGAGCGGCTGCAGCAGTGTCTTCTTCTATCCAGATAACGTCACCTACATCACCCCGGACCGGCTCAACCTGAGTTATGAGGATGTGTACCTCAATACCGCCGACGGCGAAACCCTCCACGGCTGGTGGCTTCCCGCCGAGACCACACAAAGCCCTCCGCGAGGCACCGTCTACTTCCTCCATGGTAACGCCCAGAACATTAGCAGCCACATCCTCAACGTCGCCTGGCTGCCTGCGGAAGGCTACAACGTCTTCGCCATCGACTATCGCGGCTACGGAAACTCCACCGGTGCGCCAGACATCGGAGGGGCCCTCCATGACACAGAGTCCGGTCTCCGCTGGCTGGTGAACCAACCCGACGTCCAGGGCGACCCTGTTTTCCTTCTCGGCCAAAGTCTGGGGGGCGCACTGGGCGTAGCCTTGGCCAGCGAGTGGGTACAACGGGAAGAAACGCCAGAGCTCAGCGGCGTCGTGCTTGACGGAACCTTTTCGGGGTTTCGGGGCATTGCGAGGGAGAAACTGGGAAACTTCTGGTTAACCTGGCCACTCCAGATCCCCCTGAGCTGGACGATTCCCGAAGACTATGAAGGCGTGAACCGCATTGCCGCTATCAGCCCGGTTCCGGTTTTGGTGATCCACAGCGCCCGCGACGGCATCATCCCCTTCCATCATGGCAAAGCACTCTATGAGGCTGCAGAGGAGCCTAAAGAATTTCTGCAGACCGACACTCCCCATGCCGCGACATTTGTGATCCCGGCCTATAAACAAATGGTTTTGGACTTCCTCTCGAGGGCCAGCAACTGAGGCCTAAGCTGGTTTTGGAATCAGAAAGAAAAAACCCGCCAATCCAGAGGAAAGACGGGTTTTCAGGCCGTTTAGCGGTTAGCTATCAGGCAGAGAAGTCAGTCGGCTGCTCGCCTTCCTGAACTTCCTTCATGGACAGCTTGACGCGACCACGGTTGTCCACATCCAGAACCTTAACCAGAACTTCCTGACCTTCGCTCAGCTCGTCAGTCACGTTCTCGATACGGCGCTCGGAAATCTGGGAGATGTGTACCAGACCATCCTTACCAGGCAGGATGTTGACGAACGCACCGAAGTCCACAATGCGCTCAACACGACCCTTATATATCGCACCAACCTCGATTTCCGCGGTAATTTCCTTAACCCGGTTAACCGCAGCCTGAGCCGCTTCCTGGTTATCCGCGTAAATCTTCACATTGC
The DNA here is from genome assembly GCF_001854125.1 of Marinobacter salinus. Classification (NCBI taxonomy): domain Bacteria; kingdom Pseudomonadati; phylum Pseudomonadota; class Gammaproteobacteria; order Pseudomonadales; family Marinobacteraceae; genus Marinobacter; species Marinobacter salinus. The sequence goes on along the minus strand of NZ_CP017715.1, from coordinate 3,978,425 downwards.
CATCGTCATCCAGATCGATAGACGCGCCGGTCTCGTCACAGATAGAGCGGATAGTCGCACCACCTTTACCGATAACGTCACGGATCTTGTCCGGGTTGATCTTGATAGTGGTGATGCTCGGTGCACGGGCAGACAGCTCTGGACGCGACTCGGCAATAACCTTGTTCATCTCGCCAAGAATATGCAGCCGCGCTCCGTGAGCCTGCTCCAGGGCAAGTTCCATGATCTCGTCGGTAATGCCGTTGATCTTGATGTCCATCTGCAGGGCAGTGATACCGTCTTTGGTGCCAGCGACCTTGAAGTCCATGTCGCCCAGGTGATCCTCGTCACCCAGGATGTCGGTCAGAACAGCGAATTTCTCGCCTTCCTTGACCAGACCCATGGCAATACCGGCAACTGGCGCCTTCAGCGGAACGCCTGCGTCCATCAGCGCAAGGCTGGAACCGCATACGGAAGCCATGGAACTGGAACCGTTGGACTCGGTGATCTCGGAAACCGCACGGATGGTGTACGGGAACTCTTCGATAGTCGGCATCACTGCGGCAATACCGCGCTTCGCCAGACGACCGTGACCAACCTCGCGACGGCCTGGAGTACCCATGCGGCCAGCTTCACCAACCGAGTACGGAGGGAAGTTATAGTGGAACAGGAACGGATCCTTGCGCTCACCTTCAAGGGCATCAATGATCTGCATGTCACGGGCGGTCCCCAGCGTTGCAGTAACGATTGCCTGGGTTTCACCCCGGGTAAACAGCGCGGAACCGTGCGTGCTCGGCAGAACGCCCACTTCGATTTCTATCGGACGAACAGTCTTGTTGTCGCGGCCATCAATACGTGGCTTGCCGTCAATAACCTGCTGGCGAACAACTGTCTTCTCGATCTTGCCAAAGTACTTCTTGACCTCTTCCCCGGAAGGCTGGCCTTCTTCTTCGCCCGCAAACTTTTCAACTGCTGCGGTCTTGATCTCGCCCAGACGAGCGTAGCGCTCCATCTTGTCGCGGATGCTGTAGGCTTCCTCAATCGCACCGGAGAATTCGCCCTTGATCGCGCTCAGCAGTTCGGTATTTTCTGCTTCAACCTGCCAGTCCCAGCGCGGCTTGCCAATCTCGGCAGCAAATTCCTTGATCGCGTTAACCGCAACCTGCATTTCCTGGTGTGCGAACAGAACGCCGCCCAGCATCTGGTCTTCGGTCAGGCCCTTGGCTTCGGATTCAACCATCAGAACCGCGTCTTCAGTACCGGCAACGACCATGTCCAGCAGCGAGGTTTCAAGCTCTTCATAAGTCGGGTTCAGGAAGTAACCGCGCTCATTGGTGAAAGCAACACGGGACGCACCAATGGGGCCGTCGAACGGGATCCCGGAAATCGCCAGCGCAGCAGACGCAGCCAGCATTGCGGCAATATCCGGATTCTGGGTCTTGTTGGCAGACATAACGGTCAGGACAACCTGAACTTCGTTCATGTAGCCATTGGGGAACAGTGGACGGATCGGACGGTCGATCAGACGCGACGTCAGGGTTTCTTTTTCAGAAGGACGGCCTTCACGCTTGAAGAAACCACCGGGGATCTTGCCTACAGCGTAGGTTTTCTCGGTGTAGTTAACCGTCAGCGGGAAAAAGCCCTGCCCCGGCTTTGGTTCCTTGGCACCGACAACTGTGCCCAGCACGGACACATCATCGATGGTAACGAGAACAGCGCCAGTAGCCTGACGGGCAATACGGCCGGTTTCGAGAGTGACGGTCTTGCCGCCGAGCTCAAATGATTTCTTTACAGGTTTCAGATCCACAAAAAACTCCTGATAACTCTATTCCAGATTGATTCGATCGCCACGCCCATGCGCCCGATCGTCGCTCCACAGGTGTTTGTCGTGTGATCCGAAGGCAACCCGTCTGAAAGCTAACAGGCTGTTGCAAAACCCCGGAAAAACGGTAGACGTCCATGAGGAAGGTCCGCCCGGGCTTTTCAACAACCTGCTATCAATTTCGGCTTCCCATTACGACAGAGAGTCCTTCGATATCACTGACACATCAACTGCGGCATTGCTTGTGAGAAAAGCACAACCGGCAGAACCAGAAACGGTTCCGCCGGTTGCCGGCGTGCTTCCAGCCATGGCTGGAAACAGCCCTCAGGTCGAAAAGACCGGATTAGCGACGCAGACCCAGACGCTGGATCAGCTCCAGGTAACGGTCAGCATTTTTGCGCTTCAGGTAGTCCAGCAGTTTACGACGCTGGTTTACCATCCGGATCAGACCGCGGCGGGAATGATGATCCTGCTTGTTGGTCTTGAAATGATCCTGCAGCTTGTTGATGTTGGCGCTCAGCAGTGCAACCTGAACTTCCGGAGAACCGGTATCGCCTTCACCTTGCTGATAATCCTTAACGATCTGTGACTTCTCACTGGCAGAAAGTGCCATATTTCACCTCATTGTTTGCGATGCTATCGAATACGGCCGAACCGCGCATCTCTACAGCCCGGCTAGACAGCGACACGCTTATCGCTTGTCGCTGCTCTTCACCAGTCGGCGGGGAATCAGATTGACAACCTCACCTTCCGGGAATGCTTCTGCCAACCCCACAAAACCTTCGTTGCCATACAGACGAACAAAGCCTTCAAAGGATTGACCCGATATTCTAACCGGTTGCCCGTTCAATATCGACACCAGTGACGGCCCGGTCAGCTTCACTTCGGGGAACATCGAAAGGGCCGCATCCGGCGCCACCAGAAGTCCATCGAGACTCTCACCACGCTCACGCATAGCCTCAAGTTCCGGGACCTCGTGGGCGTTGGCCAGAGTAAAACCCGACGCCATGGTACGGCGCAAAGCGGTAACATGGGCACCACAACCCAGGACAGCGCCGATGTCCTCAACCAGTGAGCGAATGTACGTACCCTTGGTGCAACTGACGGCGATATCCAGCTCATTCTCCCGAACTTCCAGCAGGGTCAGCTCATAAATGGTGACCGGACGGGCAGGACGCTCTACTTCAATTCCCTCACGGGCATACTCGTAAAGCGGGCGTCCTTTGTGCTTGAGCGCCGAATACATGGACGGAACCTGCTGGATGTCGCCCCGGAAACCTTCCAGAACGGACTCCACCTTTTCCACTGACAGATCGGCTGGGACAGGCTTTTCCTCAACCACTGCACCTTCACTGTCTCCTGTTTCCGTCCGGACGCCCAGCCGGGCGGTCGCGATGTAGGACTTGTCACTGTCCAGCATCATCTGGGAAAACTTGGTGGCTTCACCGAAGCATAAAGGCAGAACACCCGTGGCAAGCGGATCGAGAGCACCCGTATGTCCCGCTTTTGCGGCACCATAAAGGCGTTTGACCTGCTGAAGGATGCCGTTGGACGTAATGTCCAGAGGCTTGTCGATCACCAGAATTCCGTTGACGTCACGACCTTTGCGTCTGCGGCTCAAGCGTCTCGCTCCGGGTTGTCAGAAACGGGATCGTCATTGTCTTCCCTGGGGACGGCCGGCTTATCACCCACCGCCTTGCGGATAAGACTATCCATTTTTCGACTGTATCCCTGCAAGGTATCGAAGTGGAACCGAAGCTGGGGAACAACCCTCAGCTTCATTGCCCGTCCAACGTGGCCCCGCAGAAAACCGGAGGCCTTGGACAACACCTTGAGAGACTCCTGGACTTCCGGAGACTCCTCGGTTAGTTCCTCGGTGGACAGCAGCGACACGTAGACATCGGCATAGCCTAGATCACGACTCACTTTCACGGCATTTACCGAAACCATGCCGACCCGCGGGTCTTTGACCTCCCGCTGGATCAGCTGGGCCAGTTCTCGCTGCATCTGATCGCCAATGCGATCAATACGACTGAACTCTCTTGGCATCAGGCCCCCGTGGATTCGAGCTTACGCTCAACACGAACGCGGTCAAACACCTCGATCTGGTCACCGACCTTGACGTCATAACCCTTAACACCGATACCACATTCCATACCGTTGCGAACCTCGGGCACGTCATCCTTGAAGCGACGCAGGGACTCCAGCTCGCCTTCAAAGATCACTACGTTATCCCGCAGGACACGGATGGGCTTGTTACGGTATACGGTACCTTCAGTCACCATACAACCGGCTACCTGGCCGAACTTCGGCGAACGGAACACATCGCGCACATCTGCAATACCAACGATGTCTTCGCGGAACTCCGGCGCCAACATGCCAGTCAGGGCGGCTTTCACATCATCAATCAGGTTATAGATGATGCTGTAGTAGCGAAGGTCCAGGCCTTCCTGCTCGACCAGGCGCTTCGCTGCAGCGTCGGCACGAACATTGAAGCCGAAGATCACCGCATTGGTGGCCATGGCAAGGCTGATATCGGTCTCGGCAATACCACCAACACCGGAAGACACGATCTTCACCTGGACTTCATCATTGCCCAGGTCCTGAAGTGCCTTGGTGATGGCTTCCAGAGAACCGCGAACATCCGTCTTGAGAACAACATTGAGGGTTTTGACTTCATCCTTACCCATGTTCTCAAACAGATTCTCAAGCTTGGCAGCCTGTTGGCGCTGCAGGCGCTGCTCACGCTCACGCGTCTGACGGAACTCGGCGAGTTCTTTCGCCTTCTTCTCGTCCGCCACAGCGAAGAACTCGTCACCCGCGTCCGGAGTACCGTTAAGGCCCAGGATCTCGACCGGGATCGACGGTCCTGCTTCCTTGGTCTGCTTACCCGCTTCGTCGGTCATTGCCCGAACTTTACCGAAGTAGGAACCGGCTACAACCATGTCACCCTGGCGAAGGGTACCGTTCTGAACCAGAACAGTCGCAACGGAACCACGACCGCGCTCAAGGCTGGACTCAACCACGACACCTTTGGCCGGAGCGTCCGGGGATGCTTCCAGCTCGAGAATCTCGGACTGCAGCAATACCGCTTCGAGCAGGGCTTCGATGCCCTCACCGGTGTGCGCGGAAACAGGAACAAACTGAGTGTCCCCGCCCCAATCTTCCGGAACCACTTCCAGCGCAGCCAGCTCACTCTTGATCCGATCCGGATCCGCCCCTTCCTTATCCATCTTGTTGATGGCAACTACCAGGGGAACACCTGCGGAACGTGCATGCTGCACAGCTTCCTTGGTTTGCGGCATAACACCGTCATCGGCAGCCACAACCAGGATAACGATATCGGTGCACTGGGCACCGCGTGCACGCATCGCAGTAAACGCTGCGTGGCCCGGGGTATCAAGGAAGGAGACCATGCCATGGTCGGTTTCCACGTGGTACGCACCAATATGCTGGGTAATGCCACCGGACTCACCGGAAGCCACCTTGGTGCGGCGGATGTAATCCAGCAGCGAGGTTTTACCGTGGTCAACGTGGCCCATAACACTGACGACCGGCGCACGCTTGGTTTTTTCGCCGCCTTCAAAGGAGAATTCGCTCAGAACCTCTTCTTCAAACGCATCGTCACTGACGGTCTTGGCCTTGTGCCCCAACTCCTCAGTCACCAGAACCGCTGTTTCCTGGTCCAGTGCCTGGTTGATGGTAGCCATTACGCCCATACCCATCAGGGTCTTGATAACGTCGGCTGACTTGACTGCCATACGCTGGGCAAGGTCACCTACGCTAATCGTCTCGGGAATCTCTACTTCTCTGACCATTGGTTTGGTCGGCCTCTCGAAAGCATGACGCTTCTCTTTGGGTTTCTTTTTCGCACGCAGCGGCTTACGCAGGGTGGTGTCTTCTTCGTCCTCGGTAATAACCAAGGGCTCTTCCACCGGGCGGCTGCGCGGACCACGATGACCAGCCGATTTCTTCTTCGGCTTGCCTTCCTCGGCCTCATCGGCGCGGTCGCGAACTTTTTCTTTCTTTTTCTTCGGCTTCCGGTCCTTGCCCTCGCCTTCGGGAGGCGGAATGGGCATATCTTCCGGCGCCGGAACGGGCTCAGGCTCCCGAGCCTTCTCAGGCGCTTTTTCAGCGACCGGCTCTTCCTCAACAGAGGTAGCAGGCGTCTGTTCCTGAGTCGGCTTTTCGGTCTCGACCGCAGGCGTCTGCTCAGCAGTTACCTGCGGAGTTTCCTCTACCGGTTGTTGCTCCGGAATTTGCTCTTCTGTTGCCGCGTCAGACTGGGGAACTTCCGCTTCCGGCTGTAATTCAGCGCGCTTGATGTAGGTGCGACGCTTGCGCACTTCCACATTGACCGTTTTCGCCTTGCCCGCCTTAAGCGTGGTTGTCGTCTTACGCTTCAACGTGATCTTGCGGGGCTCAGAATCCGCCTCACCGTGCGTCTTTCTTAAATAGGCCAGCAACTGCTGCTTCTCATCGCTGGATACAGCGTCGTTTTCAGAGCGGGCCTTGAGGCCTGCTTCCACGATCTGCTTCAGCAAACGATCCACGGGAGCGCCTACATCTTCGGCCAGTTGTTTTACCGTTACTTCAGCCATACTGGTCCTCCTCCCGAATTAAGCCTGGTCTTCAAACCAGGGGGCGCGTGCGGTCATAATCAACGTACCTGCACGCTCTTCATCCATACCTTCAATATCGAGCAAGTCGTCAACCGACTGCTCCGCCAGATCTTCCATGGTACGCACACCCATGCCTGCCAGCTTGAACGCCAGGCCCCGGTCCATGCCATCCATCGTCAGAAGATCTTCTGCCGGCTCTGCACCCTCGAGAGCCTCTTCGCTTGCCAGCGCCTGGTTCAGCAGGACGTCTTTAGCGCGGCGACGCAATTCGGAGACAGTGTCTTCGTCAAAGCCTTCGATCGCCAGCATCTCTTCCATCGGTACATAGGCCACTTCCTCAAGCGAAGTGAAACCTTCCTCGATCAGAACAGCAGCAAATTCCTCGTCGACATCGAGATGACTAACGAAGTGCTCTACCAGCCGAGTATACTCCTGTTCCTGACGCTCACCGGCCTCTTCTTCGGTCATGACGTTCAGGGTCCAGCCGGTCAGTTCTGTTGCCAGCCGTACATTCTGACCATTCCGGCCGATAGCCTGGGCCAGATTATCTTCAGCGACAGCCACCTCCATGGTATGACGATCTTCATCCATCACAATGGAAGCCACTTCAGCCGGAGCCATGGCGTTGATTACCAACTGCGCGGGGTTGTCGTCCCAGAGCACGATGTCCACACGTTCGCCGCCTAGCTCATTGGAGACCGCCTGCACACGCGAACCGCGCATGCCGACGCAGGCACCAACCGGATCAATGCGGCGGTCATTGGTCTTCACGGCAATCTTGGCACGGGATCCCGGATCACGGGCGGCGCCACGAATTTCGATAAGCTCCTCGGCAATCTCCGGAACTTCAATGCGGAACAGCTCAATCAGCATCTGCGGAGAGGTCCGGCTCAGGATCAACTGAGGTCCCCGGTGATCGGTCCGGATCTCCAGCAACAGTGAGCGCACCCTGTCCCCCATCCGGAATGTTTCCCGGGGAATGAGGTTTTCGCGGGGCAACAGCGCTTCGGCATTGGCGCCGAGATCCACAATCACATTGTCGCGCGTTACTTTCTTGACGGTACCGGATACAAGCTCGCCAACACGGTCACGGTAGCTATCCACAATCTTGGTGCGTTCAGCTTCGCGAACCTTCTGGAAAATGATTTGCTTGGCCGCCTGCGCACCAATCCGCCCGAAAGCGACTGACTCGATCTTCTCTTCATGAATATCGCCAGGGCGAAGGTTTGAATCAATTTCCTCCGCTTCCTGCATGGTCAGTTCGGTACCCAGAGCTGGCACGGCATCATTATCGACAACCAGCCAGCGCCGGAAGGTTTCGTATTCTCCGGTACGGCGGTCAATGGAGACCCGGATATCCGCGTCCTCATCTTCATAACGTTTTTTGGCAGCGGTGGCGAGCGCAAGCTCGATCGCCTCGAAAATCACATCCTTCTCGACTCCTTTCTCGTTCGAGACGGATTCAACCACCAGCAAGATCTCTTTACTCATTGGATTGCCCTGCCCTCAAAATAAACTGTGCGTCCACTGACTTTCTTGAATGTATTCATTCAAATACCGGGATGATGTGTGCTTTTTCTATGCTGTCAAACGGCAGCAGATACTCGTGATCATCAACAACGACAATCACCTCATCACCCTCAACGCCTTTGATCAGGCCCTGAAACTTCCGCCTGCCCTCAAACGCCATGCGCAAGCGAATCTGTACCTGATGACCAGCAAAGGCCTCGTATTGTTCAAGACGGAACAGCGGGCGATCCATCCCCGGGGATGAGACCTCAAGTGTGTACTCGGTCTGGATGGGATCCTCCACATCCATCACACCGCTGATCTGGCGACTGACCTTTTCGCAGTCCTCAATCGAGATGCCATTTTCGACATCATCAATAAAGACCCGCAGCTTGGAATGATGTCCCTGCGAGCGATATTCGATACCCCAGAACTCATATCCCAGGCCTTCCACTACAGGCCGAAGTATGTCTTCCAGTTGTTTAAGCTTGGCTGACAAGTTATGCCGTCTCCGTTTTCAAATTTACCGGCCCCAAAAACAAAAAAAGGGCTGTTGATCAGCCCTTTTTATGCACCAGGGCCTGATGCGCCAGGCCCCTTAATCAAAAAGCCCCTAAAAGTGGGGCTCTTTGTTGCAAGAACTCACAGGAAACAAAACGATGAACCGTTTCCTGCTGACAGACACCTGGCCTGCCAGAAACCCGCCGACTTATATGTCCGCCGGTCCCAATATCCGCCGGAGTATAGAGACGCCGACAGGAGTGGTCAAGGACTGACCAAAAAAAACGGCCTGGAGATACCAAGCCGCTTTTCTTCTAATATGGTGCCCGGGGCCGGACTCGAACCGGCACGGCTTTCGCCACTACCCCCTCAAGATAGCGTGTCTACCAGTTCCACCACCCGGGCAACACTCTTACTCGAGCTCGGGAAGATCAGACTTCCCGCTCTCGGCTTCGCCTGTTTGCGCTGCATCAACCTTATCAGCGGCCTGATCAACCGGGTCCTGCTTTGATTCCTGAACTACCGGAATACCCGCTTCACCAGCCACTTCGGCACGCTGCTTGGCAAACACAGCCAGCGAAAAACTTGTCACAAAAAACACAATCGCCAGCAGAGTAGTGACACGGGTCAAAAAGCTGCCACTGCCCTGACTGCCAAAAACAGTCTGGGACGCACCGCCACCAAATGCCGCACCGGCATCAGCACCCTTGCCCTGCTGGATCAGAACCAGACCCACCAGCGCCACGGCGATTACCACGTGCACAACGACTACCAGTGTTTCCATCCAATCCATAACGACTCTCGCCAACCTTTAACTTTAGGTACCTGCCGGCATAGACCGGCAAATACTCACAAAATCTTCTGCTACAAGCGATGCCCCGCCGATCAAACCGCCATCGATATCTGGCTCGGCAAAAAGAGCGGCTGCATTATCCGCTTTTACACTGCCGCCGTAAAGCAGAGATATGCTTTCGGACGGCGCGCCCATGTCCGCAAGCACATCCCGGATCATCGCGTGCATTGCCTGAGCATCTTCTGCCGTGGCTGTTTTACCGGTGCCAATTGCCCAAACCGGTTCGTAAGCCACCACGATCTTGCCCCACTGGTCAGCGCTCACACCCGACAAACCACTTCTAACCTGCCCCGCCACAACACCATCAGCGCGACCGGCATCGCGTTCCTCCAGGGTCTCACCGACACAAACAACAGCAATCAACCCACTGGAGACCACACGCTCAACCTTGGCAGCCACCACGTCATCGGACTCTCCGAAAATCTGGCGACGCTCTGAGTGACCAACCAGTGCATACTTGCAACCCTGATCTCTCACCATCTCCGAAGATATTTCTCCGGTGTAGGCACCTGATGGCCACTGGCCTAGGTTCTGGACACCGACAGCCAACGTACCAGCTGCGTGTTCAACCACATCCCTGACATAGATTGCGGGAGGGATGATAACAACCTCCACGCCATTATCAAGAGACTCGGCCTCTGACCGCACATAGCCCACCAGCTTTTCGGCCAGGTCTTTCGACCCGTTCATTTTCCAGTTTCCGGCTACGATCCTGTGACGCATAACAGTTCCCGAACGTAAGGGAGGGCGAACTATACAGCAGTCCCTCCTGGCAGACAACCGCCTGAAAACACAAAATTAAGGCGTGGAATTCTCCACCACCAGCGCGAGCTCTTTCGCGATGCGGGAAATTTCCGCCGCATCCTGCCCTTCCGTCATAACACGAATCAACGGCTCGGTACCGGAAGCACGCAGAAGGACACGCCCGGAACCCCCAAGCTGCGCTTCGGCCTTGCGAACCGCGGCGACAATATCCTCCCGACCCAGAGGATCAAAACGCTTCGCGACCCGAACATTCACCATGGTTTGCGGTAACTTGCTCATACCCTGACGAAGTTCCATCAGTGACTTACCAGACTTCCTGACGGCGAGCAGAACCTGCAGCGCCGAGACGATTCCATCCCCGGTGCTGGTACAATCACGGATAACCATGTGGCCAGAGCCTTCGCCACCAAGCACCCACTGCCTTGCCAGCAGGCGCTCCATCACGTACCGGTCACCGACCTTGGCACGCTCGAATTCGATGCCCTGCTCTCTCAATGCCAGCTCCACACCGAGGTTCGTCATCAGCGTACCAACAACGCCCCCGTTCAGACGACCTTCAGAAAACCGCTGAGAGGCAATCACGTACAACAGTTCATCACCATCCACTTCGGAGCCATCACGATCGACCATTAACACCCGGTCGCCGTCGCCATCGAACGCGATACCGAGATCCGCACCTTTCTCCAGCACCGACTTCTTGAGGGCACCAAGATGGGTGGATCCCACATTCAGGTTAATGTTAAGACCATCCGGATCACCACCGATAACGGTGACGTTGGCACCAAGCTCCCGGAACACCTTTGGCGCAACGTGGTAGGTTGCACCATGGGCGCAATCAAGCACGATATTCATTCCATCGAGCGCAAACTCATTGGGCACAGTGCTCTTGCAGAATTCCACATAGCGACCGGGCGCATCGTCTACCCTGGATGCCTTGCCCAACTCCGAGGACTCACACACCTGGATGGGCTTGTCCAGCCAGCGTTCAATTTCTGTTTCCAGCGCATCATCCAGCTTGGTGCCGGCTGGCGAGAAGAACTTGATGCCATTGTCATGATGCGGGTTGTGGGAGGCGCTGATGACAATACCCGCCGACGCCCGGAACGTTCGCGTCAGGTAAGCAATGGCAGGTGTCGGCATCGGTCCAAGCAGCTTCACATCCACTCCGGCGGCAGACAGCCCAGCCTCCAGAGCGGATTCGAACATATACCCGGACAGACGGGTATCCTTACCGATCAGGACACTGTTGCGCTGACCACCCCGCTTGAACGCCTGACCTGCGGCCCAACCAAGGTGAAGCATGAACTCCGGAGTAATGGGAAACTCGCCCACGTGCCCCCGTATACCATCAGTGCCAAAATACTTTCTCTCGGACATCAACCTGCCTCCTTCAAAGCCGCCACCACCTTGACGGCGTCTACTGTTTCCCGGACATCATGCACCCGAATGATGCTCGCCCCCTTCATGGCCGATATTGTCGCGACGGCAAGGCTCGCGGGCAACCGTTCATTTACATCACGCCCGGTAATGGCACCCAACATGGACTTTCGCGACATTCCGACAAGCAGGGGATGACCAAGAATATGCAGTTGCTCCATAGAAGCCAGTAACTGGAGATTATGCTCAAGCGTCTTGCCAAATCCGAAGCCCGGATCCAGCACAATCTTTTCCGGCCGCACGCCCGCCAGTTCGGCAACGCGCATACGCTCACTCAAAAATGCACTCACTTCGCGGCGAACATTACGGTATTCAGGACGCTGTTGCATGGTATCCGGCTCACCCTGAATGTGCATGATACAGACTGGAATACCCGCTTTTGCCACCACCTCCGGTGCGCCTTCACGCTGGAGCGCCCGAACATCATTAATGAGCCCGGCACCCAGGCGTGCGGTTTCGGCCATTACTTCCGGCGCACTGGTATCAACCGAAATGACCACTTCCAGCTCCCGGGCAATCCTCTCAACCACCGGGCAAACGCGATCCAGCTCTTCCTGGACCGATACTGCAATAGCACCGGGCCGGGTGGATTCGCCGCCCACATCAATAAATTCCGCGCCATCAGCGACCATCTGGTGGGCACGTAGTAAAGCGTCCTCCGGGCGATTGAACTTACCCCCATCAGAAAAGGAATCCGGCGTGACATTCAAAACGCCCATGACATGGCTGCGGGACATATCCAGTACCCGGCCGGCAAAATTCATTTCCATAGCGAATTCGTTCCCCAGTCACAAATTTCGAAGTAACAAAAACAAACGCCGCCCGGAGTCCGGGCGGCGCTGAAATCAAACCACTTGGTTGTTCAGGCTGGTCAGTGCTCTCCCGCCGGCCGGCCAACGCCCGGCTGACGACCGTCATCAGAGCCTTGCTGATCCGGAGCCTGTTCCGGCTCGTCCGCCTTGACGCCACCAGTCGGGCCACTATCACCCCAACCTTTCGGCGGGCGGGGGACACGACCTTCCATGATGTCGTCGATCTGGAAGCGATCGATGGTTTCGTACTTCATCAATGCATCAGCCATCAAGTCCAGCTTGTCACGATTGTCGACCAGCAACTGCTTGGCTTTTTCATAACACTCATCAATGATGTTACGGACCTCTTCGTCGATTCGCTGTGCAGTTTCAGGCGAGTAAACAGTTTGAGCCTGACCCGCAGACCGACCCAGGAAGGGCTCCTCACTGTCGGTGTCGTACTGCAGTGGGCCAAGCTTTTCCGAAAGGCCCCAGCGCGTAACCATATTTCTGGCCAGACTGGTTGCACGTTCGATGTCGTTGGACGCACCGGTAGTCACCCCGTCAAAGCCAAGGGTCAGCTCTTCGGCAATACGGCCACCAAACAGGCTACAGATCGAGCTGATCAGGAACCGCTTGCTGTGACTGTACTTATCCTCTTCCGGCAGGAACATAGTCACACCAAGGGCACGGCCACGAGGAATGATACTCACCTTATACACCGGATCGTGCTCGGGCGTGAGACGGCCAACAATAGCGTGGCCTGACTCATGGTAAGCGGTGTTCCGCTTTTCCTTCTCGCTCATCACCATGGACTTACGCTCGGCGCCCATCATGATCTTGTCCTTGGCGAGCTCGAACTCTTCCATTGAAACCAGACGCTGGTTACGGCGAGCCGCAAACAGGGCAGCTTCATTCACCAGGTTGGCGAGGTCAGCACCGGAGAACCCCGGTGTACCACGTGCAATCAACGCAGGCTCTACGCCGTCTCCCAAAGGCACCTTCTTCATGTGCACTTTCAGAATCTGCTCACGACCGATGATATCCGGAAGACCGACCACAACCTGACGGTCGAAACGGCCGGGGCGCAACAGCGCCGGATCCAGAACGTCAGGGCGGTTAGTGGCGGCGATGACGATAACGCCCTCGTTGCCTTCAAAGCCGTCCATTTCAACCAGAAGCTGGTTCAGGGTCTGCTCACGCTCATCATGTCCGCCGCCCATACCGGCACCACGATGGCGACCAACGGCATCGATTTCGTCGATAAAGATTATGCACGGGCTTTGCTTCTTGGCCTGCTCGAACATGTCACGCACACGAGACGCGCCAACACCCACAAACATTTCCACGAAGTCTGAGCCAGAGATGGAGAAGAAAGGCACCTTGGCTTCGCCGGCAATCGCCTTGGCGAGCAAGGTTTTACCGGTACCCGGCTGCCCCACCATCAGAACACCCTTCGGAATGCTGCCGCCGAGGCGCTGGAATTTGCTGGGATCCCTGAGGAAATCAACCAGCTCCTTCACATCTTCCTTGGCCTCATCAACGCCAGCAACGTCCGCGAAGGTCGTCTTGATCTGGTCTTCACTCATGAGACGCGCCTTGCTCTTACCGAACGACATGGGGCCTTTGCCACCACCGCCGCCCTGCATCTGGCGCATGAAGAAAACAAATAACGCGATTATGATCAGTATCGGGAAGGCGGCTACCAGCAACTGAGTCCACAGGCTCTGGCGCTCCGGCTCCTTACCGATCACTTCCACGTTGTTGGCCAGCAGGTCGTCCATCAGCTTATTATCCGCTACTTGCGGACGGATCGTCTGGAACTGGGAACCGTCACCTCGGGTACCCTGAATTTCCAGGCCATCAATCGTGACCTTGTTGACCTGGCCTTGCTGGACCATTTCAACAAACTGGGAATAATTGACTTGTTGCCCGCTAGTGGTGGGAGAAAAGTTCTGAAACACCATCAGCAGTACTGCGGCTATAATTAGCCAAAGAACCAGATTTTTTGCCATATCGTTCAAGGATCATCACCTGTGAATTGAAGAGCCGCCCTCACGGGACCCACCCTTTTCTGACACCTTACACCAATTGTACGCCCGTCCACCAGAAACGGCCCATCCGTATCGGCCACAGGCTGCCTTCCCTCGGGTCAGCCATCAAAGCCTCCGGAATTCGGAAAACTTCGACCTCACCCCTGATATTGGGCGTCAAATCTCAAATTACAACGCCTACCAGATATTTCGACCGGATCCGGGCGGCCAAGTTCATCAACTGCAGCTCACAGAGCGTCATCCGTAAGTGTTAACTGCCATTTTTAACGCAGAGCGATCTGGTACAATCCCCGAATTATACGACTATGCCAGCGAAAACATCGCTGACCTTTTGTTAATCGCAGCTATAAAGAGATTACATCATGAGTCTTTCACCGGAACAGCGCCGGGAATATCGGGCCATCGCCCACAATCTGAAGCCGGTCATCATTGTTGGTGACAAAGGCCTGTCGGAAGGACTTCAGGAAGAGCTGGAGCGCGCACTCAACGATCACGAGCTGATCAAAATCAAAGTGGCCAGTCAGGATCGCGAAGCCCGCCAGGAAGCCATCGATGCGTTGTGCGATTCATCCGGAGCAGAGCTGGTTCAAAGCATCGGGAAAATGGCGGTGATCCTCCGCCGGGCGAAGAAGCCCAACCCGAAACTGTCGAACCTTCTGCGCTTCAAGCACTGACCGGAAAGGTCGCTGAAAGCTCCATCAATATCAGATGTACTCTACTTCTTCGACCTCATATTCCACGGTGCCGGAAGGCACCCGGATGGCCACAACATCACCTTCGCTCTTGCCTACCAACGCCCGGGCAATCGGTGAGGATATGGAAATTTTGCCGGCCTTGATGTCAGCCTCGTCTTCTCCGACGATCTGGTAAACCACCTGCTCGTCAGTATCCATGTTGAGCAGGTGAACCGTCGTGCCGAAGATCACCTTACCGGTGTTCTCTATAGTCGTGACATCAATCACCTGAGCACCGGAGAGTTTCCCTTCAATCTCCTGGATACGGCCTTCGATAAAGCTCTGTTGCTCCCTGGCGGCATGATATTCCGCATTTTCCTTGAGGTCGCCGTGCTCACGGGCATCGGCGATGGCCGCAATCACCCGTGGACGATCTTCGGACTTCAGCTTCTGAAGCTCCTGCCGGAGGCGGGATTCACCTGCGATAGTCATCGGTACTCTGTCAGCCATAGTCTCACTTTCCTGCGTGAAGGTCCTGGAGGCGGCGCACAGTGCGCTCCGGGCCAAACTTGATGGCCCGGCAGAAGGCTTCGCCACCCGCCAGGGTAGTTGTATATGTCACTTTGGTCTGCAATGCGGACTGGCGAATCTGCGCCGAATCCGAAATCGCCTTGCGACCCTCGGTGGTATTGATAATCAGTTGAACCTGTCCGTTTTTGATCGCGTCCACAATGTGAGGACGGCCTTCACGGACTTTGTTAACTCTCGCAACCTCAATGCCGGCTTCTTTTAGCGCCTTGGCGGTTCCGGTGGTGGCAATCAACTTGAAGCCAGCCTCCACCAGATCACGGGCGACCTTGGCAGCGCCGGGTTTGTCTACATCTCTTACGGACATAAACGCAGTCCCCTTGACGGGCAAGCGTTCACCAACCGCCAGCGCAGCCTTGGCAAAAGCCTCATCAAAGCTGTCACCCAAGCCCATCACTTCGCCGGTCGACTTCATTTCCGGCCCGAGGATCGGATCCACCGCCGGGAACTTGTTGAACGGGAACACGGACTCCTTCACCGCGTAATAGGTGGGCACGATTTCCCGGGTGAAGCCCAGCTCTTTGAGGGTCTTGCCGGCCATCACTCGGGCCGCCACCTTGGCCAGGGAAACGCCAATGGCCTTGGACACGAACGGCACGGTCCGGGACGCCCGCGGATTCACCTCGATGACGTAGATCTCGTCATCCTGCCACGCCAGCTGGACGTTCATCAGGCCGATGACCTCAAGCTCGATGGCCATTTTCTTCACAGCCTCGCGCATCTCATCCTGCACCGCCTTGGGCAAGCTGTACGGCGGCAGGGAACAGGCGGAGTCCCCGGAGTGAACACCGGCCTGCTCGATGTGCTGCATGATGCCGCCGATGACCACGTCGGTGCCGTCGGAGATGGCGTCGATGTCCACCTCGATGGCGGCGTTCAGGAAGTGGTCCAGCAGCACCGGGCTGTCGTTGGAGACCAGCACCGCGTTGCGCATGTAGCGCACCAGTTCGGTTTCGTCGTAGACGATTTCCATGGCCCGGCCGCCCAGTACGTAGGACGGACGCACCACCAGCGGGTAACCGATTTCCCGGGCCGCCAGTATGCCTTCCTCGTGACTGCGCACGGTGGCGTTTTCCGGCTGCTTCAGGCCCAGGCGGGTAATCATCTGTTGGAACCGCTCACGGTCTTCGGCGCGGTCGATGGCATCCGGGCTGGTGCCGATGATGGGCACCCCGGCCGCTTCCAGGCCACGGGCCAGTTTCAGCGGGGTCTGACCACCGTACTGGACAATCACACCCTTGGGCTTTTCGACGTGAATGATTTCCAGCACGTCTTCCAGGGTGATCGGCTCGAAGTACAACCGGTCGGAGGTGTCGTAATCGGTGGACACGGTCTCCGGGTTGCAGTTGATCATGATGGTTTCGTAGCCGTCCTCACGCATGGCCAGGGCCGCGTGCACACAGCAGTAATCGAACTCGATGCCCTGGCCGATCCGGTTGGGGCCACCGCCGATGACGACGATCTTCTCGCGATTGCTGGCGTCCGCCTCGCACTCCTCCTCATAGGTGGAGTACATGTAGGCGGTGTCGGAGGCGAATTCGGCGGCACAGGTGTCCACACGCTTGTACACCGGGCGGATACCCAGGTCGTGGCGCAGCTTGCGCAGGCTGACTTCGGAGAGACCCAGCAATTTCGCCAGACGGCCGTCCGAGAACCCCTTACGCTTGAGCCGGAACAGCGTGGCCTGATCGATGTCGGCCTTGCCGGCACTCTTGAGTGCCTGCTCTTCTTTGATCAGGTCTTCAATCTGCACCAGGTACCAGGGATCGACGTGGGTATTGGCGAAGACTTCCTCAACCGTCATGCCGGCGCGGAAGGCGTCGCCGATGTACCAGAGCCGTTCCGCGCCCGGCACATTCAGCTCCTGGGTGAGGGTTTCCTGCCCGTCAGTCGTGGCCAGATCCACCTTCTCCTCAAAGCCTTCGGAGCCTACCTCAAGGCCACGCATGGCTTTTTGCAGGGATTCCTGGAAGGTCCGGCCGATGGCCATGACCTCACCCACGGATTTCATCTGGGTGGTCAGGCGGGCGTCGGCCTGGGGGAACTTCTCGAAGGTGAACCGGGGAATCTTGGTGACCACGTAGTCGATGCTGGGCTCGAACGAGGCCGGGGTGACGCCGCCGGTGATTTCGTTGCGCAGTTCGTCCAGGGTGTAGCCGATGGCCAGTTTCGCGGCCACCTTGGCAATCGGGAAGCCGGTGGCCTTGGAGGCCAGGGCCGAGGAACGGGACACCCGCGGGTTCATCTCGATGACGACCATGCGGCCGGTGTCCGGATTAATCCCGAACTGGACGTTGGAGCCGCCGGTTTCCACACCGATCTCACGCAGGACCGCCAGGGAGGCGTTCCGCATGATCTGGTATTCCTTGTCGGTGAGGGTCTGGGCCGGAGCCACGGTGATGGAATCACCCGTATGCACGCCCATGGCGTCGAAGTTCTCGATGGCACAGACAATGATGCAGTTGTCCGCCTTGTCGCGAACCACTTCCATCTCGTATTCCTTCCAGCCGATCAGGGACTCGTCGATCAGCAGTTCGTTGGTCGGCGACAGGTCCAGGCCACGGGTACAGATTTCTTCAAACTCGTCCCGGTTGTAGGCGATACCGCCCCCGGAGCCGCCCATGGTAAACGACGGGCGGATGATGCACGGGAAGCCGATGTCGTCCGCCACATCCCAGGCTTCCGCCATGGTGTGGGCGATGGTCGCGCGGGGACACTCCAGGCCGATTTTCTTCATGGCCTTGTCAAAGCGGTCCCGGTCTTCGGCCTTATCAATGGTGTCGGCGTTGGCGCCGATCATTTCCACGCCGTGTTCGGCCAGAACCCCGTGCTTTTCCAGGTCCAGGGCGCAGTTCAGGGCCGTCTGGCCACCCATGGTGGGCAACAGCGCGTCCGGCTGCTCTTTCTCGATGATCTTGGCGACGGTTTTCCAGGTAATCGGCTCAATGTAGGTGGCATCGGCCATCACCGGATCGGTCATGATGGTCGCCGGGTTGGAGTTGACCAGAATGACCCGGTAGCCTTCTTCCCGCAGCGCCTTGCACGCCTGGGCGCCGGAGTAGTCAAACTCGCACGCCTGGCCGATCACAATCGGGCCCGCGCCCAGGATCAGGATGCTCTTGATGTCAGTACGTTTTGGCATGTCTTGGTAAACCTGTCAGCAACTTTTAAATTCTTGCAGCGCAAAACGCAGCGCCCGTGAGTATTCCGCAGCGATCCGCACTCAGGCAGATCGCGATTTCATTAGACGGATAAACTCGTCAAACAGGGGCGCCACATCGTGGGGGCCGGGGCTGGCTTCGGGGTGACCCTGAAAGCTGTAAGCCGGCTTGTCGGTCCGGCGGATGCCCTGCAATGTGCCGTCGAACAGCGATTTATGAGTCGCCTGCAGATTGGCCGGCAGTGTTAATTCATCCACGGCGAACCCGTGATTCTGGCTGGTAATCATCACCGTACCTTTGTCCAGATCCTGCACCGGGTGATTGGCTCCGTGGTGACCGTGCCCCATCTTCATGGACTTGGCACCACTGGCGAGGGCCAGCAACTGGTGTCCCAGGCAGATTCCGAACACCGGAATTTCAGTCTCCAGCACTTCCTGAATCGCCTTGATCGCGTAGTCGCAGGGCTCGGGATCACCGGGGCCGTTGGAAAGGAAGATGCCGTCCGGGTTCATCGCGAGCACTTCGGAGGCCGGGGTCTGGGCAGGCACAACCGTAATATCGCAGCCGCGAGACACGAGCATGCGAAGGATGTTCAGTTTGACGCCATAGTCCCAGGCGACAACCTTGAACGATGACTCGCCACCCTCGCCGTAGCCCTCAGTCAGGGACCATTCGCTCTGTGCCCAGCTCCATTTTTTTCCGGAGGTCACTTCTTTGGCGAGATCCATGCCTTTCAGGCCCGGAAAAGCTCTGGCAAGTTCCAGGGCGCGCTCAGCGGTAGCATTTTCACCAGCAACCACGGCGCCATTCTGGGACCCCTTATCGCGAAGGATTCGGGTGAGACGACGAGTGTCGATGTCGGCAATTCCGACAATGTTGTTGCTTCGCAGGTAATCGTCCAGCGTGCCTTTGCTGCGCCAGTTGCTGGCCATCAGAGGCAGGTCGCGAATAATCAGGCCCGCGGCATGAATGCGATCCGACTCTACATCCTCCTCGTTGACACCGGTGCTTCCGATGTGAGGATAAGTCAGAGTTACAATCTGGCGTGAGTAGGACGGATCGGTCAGGATTTCCTGGTAACCGGTCATCGCGGTGTTGAACACCACTTCACCACTGGTTTCTCCGTCAGCGCCAATGGCGGTGCCGTAAAACAGGCTTCCGTCTGCGAGTGCAAGGATTGCGGGTGTGCTCAAGGCTTGTATCCTCATCGAGTGGCGTATCGGTTCGTCACGAACAGGAACGCAAGCGCAAATTCAGGTCGCAAAAAAGCGAGAGGGAGTCAAAACTCCGTCCCGCTTTTTTGTAGGCCGGGAACGGTTTTTGTTCTCCGGGCGTTTTTCAAAACTACGCTTGGTGCAGTTAAACCGCCTTATTGTAAAAAATATGGCGCTTTGTGTCCATCTGAATCCGCCCTCCCGACCTCCGGGATGACGCCTACTTCAGCGAGAGCACATCCTGCATATCGTAAAGACCTGCGGGCTTGCCTTTCAGCCACAACGCTGCGCGCATCGCCCCCTTGGCAAAAGTCATGCGACTGCTCGCCTTATGAGTGACCTCGATACGCTCGCCTTCGGTGGCGAACAGGACAGTATGATCACCTACTACGTCGCCAGCACGAATGGTCTCAAAACCAATCTCCTTGCGGGTACGCTCCCCGGTAAAACCTTCACGACCGTAGACGGCGCATTCCTTCAGATCACGACCGAGGGCATCCGCCACGACCTCACCCATACGCAAAGCCGTGCCGGAGGGTGCGTCTTTTTTGTGACGGTGATGGGCCTCAATGATTTCCACATCGTAGTCGTCACCTAAAGTAGCCGCAGCAGTGCGCAACAGGTTGAGGACAACGTTGACCCCGACACTCATGTTGGGCGCAAACACCACCGGGGTGGACTCTGCGGCCAGCGCCAGCTGCTCTTTTTCAGCATCGGACATGCCGGTTGTCCCGATGACGAGCATTTTGCTGTTGGCTTTGCAGAACTCGGCGTTTTCCAGCGTCAGATCCGGGAAGGTAAAGTCGACCAGTACATCGAAGTCATCCTTCACGTCTTTCAGAGCGCCCGCAATTTTGACGCCCGTTTTTCCGATACCGGTCATTTCGCCAGCGTCCGCGCCAATCAGACTGCTGCCCGACTCGACGATGGCCGCACCAAGCTCCAGACCTTCGGTACCGTCTACCGCTTCGATCAGAACTTTACCCATGCGCCCAGCGGCGCCGATGATTGCTACCCTCATGATCGGATTCCTTTATACGCCCGTCAGAATTTCATTTCGTCGAAGAAGCTTTTTACACCTTCAAACCAGGAGGTTTTCCGCGGAGCGTGATGATTGCCGACGCCTTCATCGAGCGTTTCCTGGAATTCGCCCAGCAACTCCTTCTGGCGCTTGGTCAGGTTCACCGGCGTTTCAACGATTACACGGCACAACAGATCACCGGCCGGGCCACCGCGTACCGGGCTCACGCCCTTGTTACGGAGGCGGAACAGCTTACCGGTCTGGGTTTCCTCGGGGATCTTAAGCTTTACACGGCCATCCAGGGTCGGCACTTCCAGCTCGCCTCCGAGTGTGGCATCAACGATGCTGATCGGCACTTCGCAATAGAGATTGCGGCCATCACGGGTGAAGATGGAGTGCTCACGGACAGCGATCTGAACATAAAGGTCGCCGGGCGGGCCGCCATCAACTCCCATTTCACCTTCGCCAGAGAGACGGATACGGTCTCCGGTATCCACGCCAGGCGGAACTTTGACGGACAGCGTTTTCTCTTCCTGAACGCGGCCCTGGCCGTGACAGGCTTTACACGGATTCTTGATAATTTGACCTGAACCACGACATGTCGGGCACGCCTGCTGCACAGTAAAGAAACCCTGCTGCATACGCACCTGGCCCATGCCCTTACAGGTTCCGCAGGCTTCCGGCCGAGAACCTTTCTCGGCGCCACTGCCATCACAGACCTCACACTCTCTGTGGCCGGGAATCTGGATCTGGACGTTTTTGCCCTTTACAGCTTCCTCGAGATCCAGTTCAAGAGTGTAGCGCAGGTCGGCACCACGAGTGCTGCGGCCGCGACCGCCTCCACCGCCGAAGATGTCACCAAATACGTCACCGAAGATGTCGGAGAAGCTTCCGCCACCACCTCCGAATCCTCCACCAGCCTGACCGTCAACGCCGGCATGGCCGAACTGGTCATAGGCTGCCCGCTTGGAGTCATCCGCCAGAATCTCGTAGGCTTCGCTGGCCTCTTTGAACTTGTTCTCGGCGTCAGTGTCGTCCGGGTTACGGTCGGGGTGATACTTCATCGCAAGCTTGCGGTAAGCTCGCTTGACTTCCTTCTCGTCCGCATCCCGGGATATGCCGAGAATTTCGTAATAATCGCGCTTGGCCATGCTTTAAAACCCTGTTTTTAAACGCGGAAAACGCGGGGAACTCCCCGCGTTTTCCAACTACCTGATGTACGTCAGAATTACCGCTTGTCGTCGTCTTTGACTTCTTCAAACTCGGCGTCGACAGCGTCGTCAGCCTGCTGGGACTGAGCCTCTTCCTGCCCGCCAGCCTGCTGGGCCTGTGCGCCCTCTTCTGCGTACATCTTCTGAGCCAGCTCAGAAGAAACTTCTGTCAGCTTCTTGGTCTTGGCTTCAATGTCGTCCTTGTCCGATCCTTCCAGAGCTGTTTCGAGTTCCTTGATGGAGGCCTCAATAGACTCTTTCTCGCTCTCACTGACCTTGTCACCAGCCTCGGTCAGGGTCTTGCGAACGGCATGAACCATCGCGTCACCCTGGTTGCGAACCTGAACCAGCTCCTCGAACTTGCGATCTTCCTCGGCATTCGCCTCGGCATCCCGCACCATCTTCTCGATCTCGTCATCGTTCAAGCCGGAAGACGCCTTGATCACGATGGATTGCTCTTTGCCGGTGGCCTTATCCTTCGCAGATACGTTCAGGATACCGTTGGCATCGATGTCAAAAGTAACTTCGATCTGCGGAACACCGCGCTGTGCCGGCGGAATATCGGCCAGATCAAAACGGCCCAGTGATTTGTTCTGGGCAGCCTGCTTACGCTCACCCTGGACCACGTGAATGGTAACCGCCGTCTGGTTGTCATCAGCTGTGGAGAACGTCTGCGACTTCTTGGTCGGGATCGTGGTGTTCTTGTCGATCAGAGGAGTCGCCACGCCACCCATGGTTTCGATACCCAGGGTCAGCGGAGTAACATCCAGCAACAGCACGTCTTTCACGTCACCAGAGAGAACGGCCGCCTGGATAGCAGCACCCATAGCCACGGCTTCGTCCGGGTTAACGTCCTTACGGGCTTCTTTGCCGAAGAACTCTTTAACCTTTTCCTGCACCAGCGGCATACGCGTCTGACCACCGACAAGAATAACCTCGTCGACTTCACTGGCTTTCATGCCTGCGTCCTGCAGGGCAACCTTACAGGGTTCAAGGCTGCGCTGTACCAGATCTTCCACCAATGACTCGAGCTTGGCGCGGGTCAGCTTCACGTTCATGTGCTTGGGACCGCTGGCGTCTGCCGTAATGTAAGGCAGGTTCACGTCGGTCTGCTGGCTGCTGGACAGTTCAATCTTCGCCTTTTCGCCCGCTTCTTTCAGACGCTGCATCGCCAGTGAGTCGCCGCGCAGGTCGATTCCGCTGTCCTTCTTGAACTGGTCTGCCAGGAACTCAATGATCTTCAGGTCGAAGTCTTCACCGCCCAGGAAAGTGTCGCCGTTGGTTGCCAGCACTTCGAACTGGTGCTCGCCGTCGACATCGGCAATCTCGATGATTGACAGATCGAAGGTACCACCACCGAGGTCATAAACCGCTACTGTGCGATCGCCGCTCTTCTTGTCCAGGCCATAAGCGAGGGCAGCCGCGGTCGGCTCGTTGATGATGCGCTTCACTTCCAGACCTGCAATCTTGCCAGCGTCTTTGGTGGCCTGACGCTGACTGTCGTTGAAGTAAGCCGGAACCGTGATAACGGCTTCGGTTACTTTCTCGCCCAGATAGTCTTCTGCAGTCTTCTTCATTTTCTTCAGGACTTCAGCAGAAACCTGAGGCGGAGCCATCTTCTCGCCCTTCACCTCAACCCAGGCATCACCATTGTCAGCTTTCGCGATTTTGTACGGGACCATCTTGATGTCTTTCTGTACCACGTCGTCTTCGAAACGACGACCGATCAGACGCTTGATGGCATACAAGGTGTTGTGCGGGTTGGTAACCGCCTGACGCTTTGCAGATTGACCAACCAGAGTTTCGCCATCATCGGTGTACGCGATGATGGACGGGGTGGTGCGATCACCCTCGGCGTTTTCAATAACCTTCACCTTGTCACCATCCATGATGGCAACGCAGGAGTTTGTGGTTCCCAGGTCGATACCAATAATCTTGCTCATTGAGTCACTCCAATTCTTCTGAATACTTTCCCGGAGAAGTTTGCTCCGGATTTGGCCAGTTACAGGCTATATTGGCGCTTTAATCGGCTTTTCAAGCCTGCTCATCAATTTTTGGTGCGTCTGCGGCTTTGGCGACGACGACCATGGCCGGGCGTACTACGCGACCATTCAGGAGATAACCTTTCTGCACCACAGCAACAACACTGTTCGGCTCTGCGTCAGGCGCCGGCACCATGGACATGGCCTCGTGCTGCTGCGGATCGAACGGCTCACCAACCGGATTCAGCTGCTCAACGTTGAATTTCTTAAGACTTGCAGTGAACAGATTGAGCGTCATTTCCACGCCTTCGCGAATCGACGCAACCAGCTCACCAGTATTCTCGTTGGCCTCGGTGCTTTCTACCGCCTTTTCCAGGCTGTCCGCCACCGGCAACAACTCCTTGACAAACTTTTCGAGAGCAAACTTGTGAGCTTTTTCCACGTCGATCTCAGCTCGACGGCGCACATTCTGCATCTCGGCCTGGGAGCGCAACATTTGCTCCTGGGCTTCCTGGACCTGGGCCTTCAGTACTTCCACCTCGGAGCCTTCGTTTTCGGCACCGGAAGCCTCAGCGTCCTCAGCTGCAGCTTCGGTCGCTTCCTTCAGCTCTTCCTCTACCTGTTCGTTGCGGTTTTCATCAGTGCTCATGACTACTCCTGCTGAATATCCGGCGGCCAGCTTCATACCGGCCGATTAAACATGGCTCCCGGCCGCAGCGAGCCGGAAAAACTGTATTTCCGAACGGATATGGGGCCCGTCCGTCAGGTTTCAACCGCTATACACCTCAATACTGAAGAAATTCACATCCCGGGATTTGCAAACAGGAAAAACCCTGTATATATTCACAGTCACTGTATGAAATCACAGTGTTTGGCCAATCGCTCATTTTGAGCAACCCGCCAAGACGCTGGCTCGAAGAACGCGGAGGTTATCTGCATGCTCACACAGCTCACGGTTTCCAATTACGCCATCGCCGAACGGGTAGAGCTCCAGTTCGGCAAAGGGATGACAGCACTGACCGGAGAGACCGGCGCCGGCAAATCCATTGTTCTTGA
Source organism: Marinobacter salinus (assembly GCF_001854125.1). NCBI lineage: Bacteria > Pseudomonadati > Pseudomonadota > Gammaproteobacteria > Pseudomonadales > Marinobacteraceae > Marinobacter > Marinobacter salinus. The sequence goes on along the minus strand of NZ_CP017715.1, from coordinate 3,953,185 downwards.
CGCCCTTGGGCTGGCCATGGGCGGGCGCGCCGATGCGGGCGCCGTGCGTCATGGAGCCAAACGTGCAGACATCACCGCCAGCTTCGAAGTGTCTGGCATTCCGGAAGCAGTGCAGTGGCTTGAAAACCACGAACTGGATGATGACAGCGACTGTATCCTGCGCCGTGTCATCAGCAAGGACGGGCGCTCACGAGCCTATATCAATGGTCAACCCTGCCCCCTGGCGCACCTGAAAGATCTGGGCGGCCTGCTGATGGACATTCATAGCCAGCACCAACACCAGTCCCTGCTACGCAAGGATACCCACCGCAAACTGCTGGACGAGTATGCTGGCGTTGAAACCCTGGCCGCCGACACCCATACAGCCTGGAAAGGTTGGAACCAGACCCGCCAGCGCCTGACAGAACGAAAGCAGAATGCGGACGAAACCGAAGCCAAGCTGCAACTGCTCCGCTACCAGGTGGAAGAGCTGGACCGCCTGTCACTGGAAAACGGCGAACAGGACCAACTTGAGCAGGAACAGGCACAACTGAGCCAGGCCGACGCAGTTCTGCACAACAGCCACCAGGCTGCGCTGCTCTGCACCGAAGAAGAAACCAGTGCCGCCGACCTGGTTCGCCAGGCGCTGCAACAGCTTGAACAGCTACCGGTCGATGTGCCGGCGCTGGCAGACACCATTCAGATGCTGACCGAAGCCCAGATCCAGATCAGCGAGGCGGGCGATAACCTGCGCCGTTTTGTCGAGGACTATGAGGCAGACCCGGCAAGACTGACAGAAGTGGAAGAGCGGCTTAGCGCGATATACCAGATGGCACGGAAACACCGAATCACTCCGGAAGAGCTTCCGGAATTCCATCAGCGGCTAAGTGCAGAACTTGCCGAACTGGACGGCGGCGCGGGCAGCCTTGAACAGCTGGAAGCAGAATTGGAAAAACAGCGCGCATCCTTTGACCAACTGGCCGACAAGCTTACAGAAGCACGCGAACAGGCAGCGGTCGAGCTGGATCAGCGCATTGCGGAAGAACTGACACAACTGAGCATGCCGTCCGTGCAGTTTGTCACCCACCTTAGCCGTAACGCCAACGGCGAGCCTGCGCCCCACGGCCAGCAGGACATTGAGTTTTTGGTCAGCGCCAACCTTGGCCAGCCGGCTCGCCCGCTGGCGAAAGTCGCCTCCGGCGGCGAACTATCCCGGATCAGCCTCGCGATTCAAGTGGTAGTGGCCCAGACGTCAACCACACCTACTCTGGTTTTCGACGAGGTGGATGTGGGCATCGGCGGCGGCACTGCCGAAGTCGTTGGCCGCCTGCTCCGCAGTCTTGGCAACAGCGGACAGGTCCTGTGCGTTACGCACCTGCCCCAGGTGGCAGCCCAGTGCAACCAGCACCTGTTCGTCAGCAAGTTTACCGAACACGATGCTACGTTCTCGAAAATAGAAACACTGGATGATCAGGGAAGAATCAGCGAAGTGGCCAGAATGCTGGGTGGAGTGGATATGACCGAGCATACCATTGCCCATGCAAGAGAAATGTTTTCCAAGGGACAGGCAACCCACCACTGAATTGCCCAAAGATACCTCTACCCCTCTCGATCCTGAGAGCTGTTGGGGCGGGCCTAAAAACCCGCCCTTTTTTTTCGGCTTACGACTTGGCGGGTTTTACGTAGAGAATCAGGCTGTGATCGACAATCTCATAGCCATGCTCTGCAGCAATCTTTTTCTGACGCTCCTCGATAACCTCATCGACGAACTCAATAACCTCGCCAGTCTGGGTACAAACCATATGATCATGGTGATCGTCCCCGGCCATTTCAAAGACTGCGTGGCCACCTTCAAAATTATGACGGAGCACGAGGCCAGCCGCCTCAAACTGTGTCAGAACCCGATAGACCGTTGCCAGCCCCACGTCATCTCCCTGCTCCAGAAGCTTCTTGTAAACGTCTTCTGCACTCAGGTGGTGTTCGTCGGCGTTCTCCAGAATATTGAAGATCTTCACTCTCGGCAGAGTAACTTTCAGACCGACTTTACGTAATTCGGCGTTTTCAGATGACATGTTACTATTCACTCTTTGGTGTGCCTCACGGCTTCCGGTATGATGAAGCCGCCTTTGAACGGTTTGACCGTGTCACACCTGCCCCTGGCAGGCGAATTCAAGATAGAGGATTTCCCCCGGCGATGCAAAAGCTCACAGCTCTCATTCTCACTCTCACTCTCATTATGTCAGGTTGCGTTTTCCCAGGCGTTTACAAAATCAACGTCCAACAAGGCAACATCGTGACCGATGAAGAGCTGACCGCACTGACCGAGGGCATGCCCCGCAGCCAGGTACACGCCGTCATGGGCACACCCCTGATGCTGAACCCGGTCGACCTGTCCCGGGAATACTACGTGTACACCTTCCAGCGCAGTGGTGGCGACATTGAGGAACAACGAATCGTGGTCTATTACGACAACGACCTGTTTTCCCACTATGAAGCACAGCTTCTTGAAGAAACTCCAGCCTACTAGGACAGCCGTCAGGCTTTCTTCTTCGCCCGGTTCTGGCGCGCCTGCTTCGGATCGATCTTGAGCGGGCGGTAGAGCTCAATCCGGTCGCCTTCCCTTACCTGGTGGGCAGCCGGATCCTTGATGACTTTGCCAAAAATACCCATATCGGTAGCGTCTGGATCAATTTCCGTGAAAATTCCGGAAATACCGGACAACTTGACTGCTTCCAGCACAGTGGTTCCCTCAGGCACTTTAACCGCCAGAATTTCCTGTTTGTCCGGGCGGGCATAGGCGACTTCCACGTTCGGCATCACGCGCCTCCCCGATACAAGTCATCTGCCCGGCGGCAAAACGCATCTACCATCGTATTCGCAGCCTGGCTGAAAATGGTGCCAAAGGCCATTCGGGACAAGGAACCGGAAAATTCGAATTCAAGACTCAGAATAACCTTGCAGGCGTTTTCATCCAGTGACTTGAAGTGCCATCGACCCCTCAGGTTCTGAAACGGGCCCTCGACCAGGTTCATCTCAATCGCGTCCGGCATCAGCAGCTGATTGCGTGTGGTCAGCGTATGGCGAATGCCCCCCTTGGCGATTTCCATGGAGGCCGTAATTTGCCCGGAATCCTGGTCATGAATTTCTGCATTCGCGCACCAGGGCAAAAACTCCGGATAACGGGCGACATCGTTAACCAGATGGAACATGCGCTCAGCCGAGTGCATGACAAGAGCTGTTTTATCAATCTGATGGGGCATTGGAGCCGAATGTCCTGCTTACAAACTTGCGGTGATATCGGATACGGACGTCAGTGAAATGACAGTCTGAATCAAACGCTATTATAAAGGATTTCGCCTTCCTTTGGGGTATTTTCAGCGGGTGCCGGCTCTGCCCCGGTTTTTTCCGGCGGAACCTTTTCCTCCGGCGCTGGCGGGATCGAATCACCAGACTCCCTGACCGGGTCCGCCGTGGATGCCTGGCCACGCGACTCACTCTGTTCGCGCCCAGGGGCATCGTAGATAGCAGCTTCAGGCTGGCCACACCACAAAGCATTACTGCCGTTTTCACACAGACCCGCCAGCGAGAACGCGGTGTACTGGATACCGATATAAGCCACCACAACTGGCAACACGAGACGCATTACCCAGAACCAAATGAAAGCAAACAGCTTGGGCGCCTGCCCCAGGATTCGATGGGACAGACTTCGAGTCAAGCACCAGCCTGCGAACACCGCAACCAGGATGGCCACCACGGGAATGAGAAAACCACCCGTCATCAGCTCTAGCCAGCGGAAAACGGTTGCCCCCGCATAGCGGTCCTGGGACCAGATGTTGAAGGAAAACAAGGACGCCAGGCCGGCAAACCATACCGCCAGTCCGGCCAGCAGCACCGACCAGCCCCTGGGCGCTCCGATCCACTCCTGCAACCAGCCAACGACCGGCTCCAAAAGACCAATTGCGGTAGTCCATACAACCATAACCACCATCAGAAAAACGGCTGCAATTACAAACTGACTCCCGGGTAGCTGTGCCAGTGTGACCGGCAGAGAAACAAACAGAAGACCGAACCCACGCTCGCCATCAAAGCTGCTTCCATCTGTGGCTACCGCATAAATCATCAGCCCGGCGAGAATCGCCACTAGTGCGTCCATCAGAACAACCGCCAGAATTGATCGCTTCAACCGGGTATCCGGCGTGGTGTAAGCGCCAAAAATGGCCCACACGCCCATCCCAAGACCGAGAGTAAAAAACGCATGGAACAATGCCGCCTTCAGACTTTCCAACGTCACATCCTGGGGATGCATTTCAAGGATATGACTGACAGCCCCATCGATCCGCCCATGCCAGGCTGCCAGGGCAAACAGGCCGAGCATCAGCATCAGACTGCCCGGCACCACAATTCTGAGGGTCCGCTCCAGCCCCTTTGCTACACCCTGAACGGACACCCATACCACCAGCACCATGAACAAGGCGTGCCAGCCCATGAAAACACGGTATTGCCGGGGGTCAGACACAAGGGCTGAGAGAATGCCCGTGGCATCGGCTTGATCCGCGCCGGTAAACCGCCCCATCGCGCCAAAGAAGATATAGGCCAGGGCAATGGAGCCAAACACCGCGGTATAGGACAGTACAAGGAAGGCAGCAACAATGCTGAGGCGCCCGGCCGCCATCCACGCTCGCGAAACCTTGGCACTGCGGATAAATCCGTCCATGGCCAGGACAATGCCATGGCGGGAATAACGCCCAAGCGCTGCCTCGGTCACCATTAAAGGAAGCGTGACCAGTAAGAGACAACCCAGATACAACAGCACAAATACCCCGCCGCCGTGAAGACTCGCAAGGTACGGAAACTGCCACAGATTCGCGAGGCCGACAGTGGCGCCGACCGCTGCCCAGAAAAATGTGGATTTGCGGGTAAAGGACCCTATGGCTGTCTGATACGGCTTAGGCATTGGCATCCCTGATCAAATTCAGACCCACATTGTAGCCGATGGACTCGCGGGCGCACGACCGACAACTCCCCATGAAGGCGATTTCGTGACCGGTCTGGCACTCCTGAGCTACAATGCGCGTTTTGCCGGCCACCTATCGGCCGGCTCGTTCATTCGTCCGAACCCGGATTAACTGATTCATGAGCAAGAAAAAGCCCGGAACGCCGAGCGGTACCATCGCCCTCAACAAGAAGGCGAAACACGAGTATCACATTGAGGAACGCTTTGAAGCGGGCCTTGCCCTGCTGGGCTGGGAGGTTAAATCCCTGCGCGCCGGCAAGGCACAGCTGGTGGACGCCTACGTGTTACTTAAAAATGGCGAAGCCTGGCTGCTCGGCTCTCACATCACGCCTTTGAATACAGCCTCAACCCACGTGATCGCGGACCCGACCCGCACGCGGAAACTGCTGCTGCACGCCAAAGAAATTTCCAAAATCATGGGCAAGGTCAACCAGACTGGCCATACCTGCGTTCCCCTCGCCCTGTACTGGAAAAAGAACAAAGTGAAGTGCGAGATTGCCCTGGTAAAAGGCAAGAAGGAATTCGACAAGCGGGCCACCGAGAAAGAGCGCGACTGGAACCGCCAGAAACAACGCATCATGCGTGATGCCAACGCCTGATTGTGTAAGTGACTAATCACTGAGTACCTGACATCGGTCATATGCGACACGTATCAGTGTGTCGCATACTCATGCTCTTTGCGCACCTGTTTATCGGGCCTATACTCGGGAATCCCGGTGCATGGCAAAGGGAGGACTTATGTCACCAACTCAAACACCTATGTCCGCTGTCGACCGTGCCTGGCTGCGAATGGACACGCCCCAGAACCCCATGATGATCTGTGGGGTGTGGACCCTGGACCGCCCCGTTTCCATGGACCGTCTCAGGCGCACGCTTGAGGAGCGATTCCTGCGATTCAACCGGTTCCGTCAGCGGGTTATCGACACCGGAGACCGGGCTTACTGGCAGGATGACCCGCTGTTCGATCTGGACAACCACCTTCACCAGATCGCCTTGCCCGGCAAGGCCGACAAAGCCGAACTCCAAAAGCTCGTCAGTGACATGAACAGCACCTCGCTGGATTTCCGGCGGCCGCTCTGGCAAATGCATTACATCGACAATTACGAGGGCGGAAGTGCGCTGCTTATTCGCATTCACCATTGTATTGCCGATGGCATCTCACTGGTTCGGGTCATGCTGTCCCTGACGGATAAAACCCCGGAACCCAGACTCAGTAAAGTGGCGTCGAAGCGGCATTCAAAACCGCATCGAAGATCGGCAGTCCAGAAGTTTCTCCACCGTGCGGTGGACAATGCACAAACCGCAGCAAGTCAGGCCAGACTGTTCATTCAGTCCGTTCGGGAAGAGCCCAACTACCCACTTAAACTGGCGTCGACCGCCAGCGGCGTGGCCCTGGATCTCATCAAGCTTGGCCTGGCCCCCTATGAACCGGCAACCGGTTTGAAGCAGCCGCTCTCCGGCCGCAAACATGTGGCCTGGGCAGACCCTCTGGACCTCTCAGAAGTAAAGGCCTGCGCCAAAGCCCTGGGTGGTACGATAAACGATGCACTGCTCTGCACGGTCACCGGGGCTTTGCAGCGGCATTTTGCAGCGCACAAGGAAACCATTCCCGAATGCGGGATCCGAGTGGCTGTGCCCTTTAACCTGCGCCCCCTTGACCAACCTATCGAAACCCTGGGCAACCAGTTTGGGCTGGTGCTGGTTACCTTGCCGGTAGAAGTGCTGGATCCGCTCATGTGCTTCCGGCAGGTGCAGGAGAACATGAACCGCCTGAAACGTTCTTATCAGGCCCAGGTTACCTACAGCCTTCTTGATTTATTCGGCCGCGGCCCGGATATCATTGAACGGCGGGCACTGGACCTGCTTAGCAACAAGGCGTCTGCCGTGCTGACCAACGTGCCGGGACCGAAAGACGCCCTCTACCTGGCGGGTAGCAAGCTCACCCAACCCATGTTCTGGGTGCCCCAGAGCGGCACTATCGGCATCGGTATGAGCATTCTCAGCTACGCGGGCACCGTGCAGTTCGGCATTACCGTCGATAAAGCCATTCATGCGGACCCGGATGCGGTGATGGGCTACTTCCGGGAAAGCTTTCAGGCCCTGAGCCATGCGGCTTTGGCAGGCCGGCAGGGCGAGCCTGAACGAAGGGCAGGATAGCGGCGGTAAGTACAACTACCGGCAAAAATACAGAAAAGCGGAAAAAAGAAACCTTGAAGTCCGGCAAACCGGACACATATACTGTGAGTAAGGGGACGACATGGCTTCGACGCCGGTGGCGAACCCTTGAGTGCATGTCGAGATGGCAGCGAATCTCGTTAATCCAAAGCTGCAACGCAATAGTCGCAAACGACGAAAACTACGCACTAGCAGCGTAAGCTGCTAGTCGTCCTGACTGGGTCGCCCGTAGCCCAGAGCTACATCTCAGGACGTCATCGCTTACGGGATGCTCCGTTATCCAGAGCTCACTGGCTAACGGCTAAGATTTAAAGAGATCGCTTCTTGCACCCTGACCTTCGGGTCGCTTGAAGTTAAATTAATAGAAGGACACTAAGCATGTAGACCCTCAAGGCTGAGTACTGGCGGACGCGGGTTCAATTCCCGCCGTCTCCACCAACCAAGAGTTTCAGAAGGTCCAGCGAGATCCACTGAAACGCCCTAAGGCCCCGGAAACGGGGCTTTTTTATGCCTGCAAGGTCCATATTGATCCACTGGCTTCCACGCTCACTTGTGGGTAACATTGCGGGTAACAGCGCTTTTTCATGCTCCGTTACCCACAAAATGGATACCCATGGCCCGCCAGCTCAACAAACTCTCCGCCAACGAAGTGAAAAATGCCAAAGATTCCGGGAAGATGCGGAAACTGGCCGACGGCGGCGGCCTCACCCTGGTCATTAAGGGCGAATCCAAGTACTGGTGGTTGCGGTACCGCTTTGCGGGTAACGAGAAGACCCTTTCGTTAGGCAGTTACCCACAAATTTCCCTCGCGGCTGCGCGCAAGGCGCGGGATGATGCCAGAGCATTACTCCAACAGAAGATCGACCCCAGCGCTCACAAACGGCAGGAATCCACGCAAAGAGCATCCGACGGTGAAAATACCTTCCGCACCCTCTGTGAGGACTGGTATCAGCAGAAGCATTCCGTTGAAGTGACGGAGGCACACGCAGTTCGGAACTGGAGAAGACTGGAAATCTACACTTTTCCTCTGCTGGCCGGACGCCCTATCCGCTCCATTCAGCCAGTGGATGTCCTGCAAGCCCTGGATGCCATTGTCAAAAAAGGCAACACAGAGACCGCTCACAGGGTCAAAACCCTTATCAGCCTGGTGTTCCGGTACGCAGTTGCAACATCGAGGGTCGACTCCGACGTTACCCGCGATCTGACCGGTTACTTACCCAACACACAAGTGAAACACCAGCACGCGTTGGTTCGGCCCGATGAAGTCTCACAGCTGCTGAAGGATATCCATGCCTACCAGGGTCACTTTGCAACGTCAGCCGCCTTAAGGCTCTCGCCGCTGGTATTTACTCGTCCTGGCGACACCAGACAGATGCTTTGGGAACAGATCGATTTCGACAAGGCGCAGTGGGAGCTACCCTCGACGAAAAACGGCGCACCCTTGATCGTGCCTCTGTCCCGCCAGGCAGTTGCGATACTTAAGGAAGTAGAGCCAGTCACGGCGCACCGCAGTCGCTATGTATTTCCCAATGCCAGGGATGCAAAGCGCCCTATGAGCAATGTAGCTATCAAAGCAGCATTGGATCGGATGGGATACGGGGGAAAGATGACCGCCCATGGATTTCGGGCGATGGCCCGGACTCTGCTGCAGGAAGAACTCAAGTACCCCGTCGACCTGATCGAAATGCAATTAGCCCACCGTGTTGCGGACATGCACGGTCGCGCCTATAACAGGACAGAGTTCATCGATGATCGCAAAGAGATGATGCAAGCTTGGGCAGATTACCTAGACGATCTCAGGCACCCGCCTGACTCCACCCATTAATTGACATCATGAGCCCGAAAAGATGAGCAACCCAGCGAATCCAGACAAATACCCGCAACGAGTTAACATTCCTAAGCCAACACCCCCGACGAAGAGCGATCAGGTAAGGGCAATTGTCGAACTCACATTGTCCGTCATGCAGAAACGCTTGCATAAAAACGGAAATGTTTACCTCGTAGATACTGAAACCAGAGAGGTCTTCTTCATCGACGAGGAGACAATTTTTAATAAGATTACAGACGTAGCATTCTCCAGTTACCATATCGTTATTAGTAATTCAGCGATAGAAACAGCGAAACGTATCCTCAAAGCTGAAACTAAGGCTATTCCAAGCAAGATAAGTATTAGAGTTGGTATAGGGCAGCACTCTTATTTTTTGGATCTAGCTGACGGAACGAATTTCATTCGATATTCATCAGATGGAGCTGAACATTTTCTCCTTGATCCCCAGTCTAAGCACCTCATAGATGTTGATTTTTTACGACCACCCAACCTTTCCAGCATCGACGCTAGAATTCGCCATGATTCAGGTGTACCTGGGGCCTTGCTGTCGAACCCTGATGAAAAAGAATTTCCTTACCTGCTATCAAAAAAATCGCCTCATCTAACTTATATATTAGGCCTGACCAACATTCCCGAAACATACTACAGCACCGTGATAACTTGGATGGTTTGCACACTTTTTCCGGAGGGAGATCAAACAATTCTGGAAATAACCGGCACAGAAGACTCTGGAAAAAGCACCGCAGCCTGGATTATTAAAAACTTGATAGATCCGACTGATAAAACATTAAATGAAGTACCAAGCTCGCCAAAAGAATTACTTTCCCTCGCCCAAAATAATTACATAATTGCAATAGATAATGCAGACGACATTTCAGAGCCTATGCAAAAGCAGATTTATGAGTTGTTAAACAATGGAATAAATAACCGGATCAACCACGGAAACTCAGGAAGCAACTGGACCATCAATCTAAGGAATCCAGTTATTGTTGCCAGTACATCCTCAATACTTTCAAATCCACTTCTTATCAAAAAAGGAATATCTATTGACCTTCCAATACTAGATGCAAAAACCTTGAATGAAAATTTAAATCAGCTATTTAAAGAAACCAGGTATAAAGCCTTACTTGAATTGGTAAACATTGCAGCTGGCACACTTAACAAGCAAAGATCACTATCACTTAAAATTAATGACGAAATATATTTCGACAACTTTGCATTAACGGGAGCAATGGTCTGCAAATACTTTAATGCCAATATTAGCTCATTTGCAGAAACACTTAGTGAGTTAAGAAGCGAAACCAACGAAAACATCATAGATGAATCTGTTGTTGCCAGATCTCTTCTCTTATGGGCAGCTGAGAACCCCAAATATAAAGAAAATAAGCCGTTAAATGATTGGCAAAAAGATCTCTTCAAAAACCTTCCAGAAGAAGACCGTAATGACTGGCCGAAAAGCACGCGGAAATTTGGCGCTGAATTAAAGATAGTTGCCCCTCGGCTTAAGAAAAAAGGAGTCTTTTGCAAATCATTAGGAAAGCAAGGATCGAACGTTGTTTGGGAGATTCGAGCCACTGAGACCACTCAATCCTCCGACGACATTGACGACGTCTAAGACATTTTTTCTGTAATTTCATAATTTTTTTCAAAGCTCAGCCCCCAAAATAGGCCAGATAAAGCCCTGAAGTCGTCTCGAATTGGCGAGGCGGTTGTCTTCCAACTCTCACTCGCTCACCCGAGCACACCCATAATTTTGCTGCCTGAGCTGAACACACGGCTAGGTAAACGATTACCGATCAGCGCCCCAGGCTATAAGCCACAAAATCTGGCTTCCACCGCAATAGCTTATATAAAGGCAAGCCCTATATTAAGACTTGCCTCCATAGATACACTGGCATCTATTATTGTTTACACGCTCGCCAGATCCTCTGAACCCATACGCTTTGGAGGAAATAAATGAAAATACTTCGGCTAAAAGATGTCATCGAAAAAACCGGCCTAGCCCGTTCAACCATATATAAGTACGTTTGCGCAGGCACATTCCCTAAACCCATCCCCCTGGGTGGTCGGAGTGTCGGCTGGGTTGACGCAGAGGTCCACAGGTGGATTACAGAAAGAATCGAGAATCGCGACATCCAGAACCACCCGATGAATCGCAATTCCGTTGCTTGATCGGATCCCTAAGAAATAATAAATGCTTGTTCAAACACCTTGATATTGATGCAGAGTAACGCCGCTCTATAATCCTGATGATCTCTCGATCAAGTTAGCACCAATATTCAAGCCGCATCGACAAACTAGTTGTAGGTTTTAAATAGTATTTACTTACGGGCATCAAGTCATCCATCTCACCACTACATAACAACCAATTGAATAGCTAGATCAGATACCTATAGGAAGCCTATGCATTAACCAGGTTACCTAGGGATTGCTGTGTCTGGTGATTGACTAATAAGGAATTCATGATGATTGATACACTTAACCTCTACAGACACTCTTCTGATCCAAACCTCTGGATTTATAATGGTTATGCCTACAACGGTATGCCTCTTGTTTGGCAGCAGGGCCCGTTCATTCATAATTATCTTCAACGTATTGATGAAACGATTGAGGGAGCGCTGAGGCAACATGCCAGCATAATGGCCGTCAGGGTCGACCTTAGACTCCCGCTCCAGTTCGACTGGAGGCACCATCCAGATTGGCGCCCTGTATTTAGCAGGTTCATTGCTTCATTGAAGGCCAAGATAAAAGCCAGGCAGGCGCAGGCGGTACGAGATGGGAAGCGATTTCATCCGACTGCACTTCATTTCGTTTGGACCAGAGAATTTGGAAAAAATGGCAACCCTCACTATCACTGCGCCCTTCTACTCAACAAGCAGACTTTTCGCGGATTAGGAGAATTCAGCCCGTACTCAGGAAGCCTCTACGGCATGATCAGTAGTGCCTGGGCTAGCGCACTAGGAATGGAAGAGCATCTGGCTGACGGACTTGTCAGCATCCCTAGGAAGCCGATCTATCGGATCAACAGGGGGGAGCGGTACGACGATCTCTTCTACCGCCTCAGCTACTTCGCCAAGCTCGCCAGCAAGTTATTCGGATCAGGCAACCATAACTTCGGCTCGAGCAGAACGTCGAGCAGCTGAGTTGCCACCTACTCAATACCCCCTCCGTACTCCCCCACATTGCCTAGAAGAGTGCCTCATGAAAAACAATTCAAGCCAACCGCCAACGGCTGCGGAGATTGCTGCGTATTTCCAGGGGAAGAAAGCCACAGAATACCAAGCAAGAATGATTCGCGAGTGCGGGCAAAAAGTGAAAACCTACCCGTTTGAGCGTGTCGTGACCAATCCGTACTTGCTGGCCTGTCATCACCGGTTCTGCCCCGATTGCCAACGAAGGCGTGCTCGAAATTGGGCGTCGGCACTACGGTCGGTGATTGACAGGGAATCCATGCCCACTTCTGAAAGCGACCCGAGGCGCGCGCCTCACTGGATTGCCATCGTATTGCCAGGCGTGCCATGCGATGCGTCAAATTTACGAAATCAGCTCGAGACCCTTATAGCGTACTTATATCTCGCCCGTGACCAGCCGTTCTGGCGTTACACCGTCAGAACGGCGCTGCGGCTCCTGAAAGTCGAGATCAGTCGAACAACAGACCGGAAGCTCCAGATCACACCGACATTTACATGTCTCGTGAGCGTCTCGCGAGATTTGCTCAACGCACAAAGGCAAGGGCGGCTAATTCAGCGGGTTCAACGAGACTGGATTCAGCCTGAAAATCCAGATAGCTGGCCCGGGACGCGTTCATTCATTATCCCCACAGCAACAGCAAGAGAACGAGATATCCTACAGAACAAGGTCTCAGAGATGATCGAAGGCCACTCCCCCCAAATGAGCAGGCAGGCCTTTCTGACCATCAATGAGCAATTGAAGGGAGTTAAGACAGTGGCCATGTATGGACCTGAAGGGACGCCATTTCGGCCCCCCAACGTTTCACAGGCTGATGATCTTCGCTATGAGCAGGAGTACTCCGTTTCCAGGATTGGTGAAGACCTACCGGAATCCATGAGCGGAAACCGAGGTCTTGAGCTGCTGCCATGGAATTTGAAGGCGCAGCTCAAGGCGCGGTAATGTCAACTCGCGCTGCAGGTTAAAGATTACGAACGGCCCACGCCAACTCCTGAACCGCTCTTTTACTGCTTGGGCTTGTCGGTACAACTACGATGCCCCTGCGGCCAGGGGCAATTAACTTCCCGTGTTTCTTGCCACGCTTGAAGCCCCACCCCTCTCGAACCAGTTGTTTTGCATACTTGTTGACATCTTTATCCGAGGAATACTTCATGCCACTCCCCCGCCGTTTCCGGGGTATCGGGAGCTGAACTTATCGACATCGAAGTTAACCTGGCTGAATGCCTTTTCAGCACCAACCCCGAGGATAGGCTGGCTATACTCATAGCCTGCTGAACAGGGCGAGTTCTGAAAAAACCGGCCCTGAGGATCAACCATGATGTAGGACTCCACCATATCCTGGTTATCTTCAATCACGGCAATCTTGCCGTACTTTCGGTGCCGGTTTAAAAAAAACTGAAATTCCTCATCTGTGATGGTCATGGACTGATCCGTCACAGGCAGAACTCTTAAGACCTTCCACTTGTCGGGCTGTATCAGCGATATCAGGTCCGAGAAATCATCCTGCCAGTTCACTCGATTAACAACGGTATTCAACTTGATCTTAATCGCCGGGTTCCGCTCCCTGATGGCTTCAACAGCCCTCTGCAGCTGCCCCAAGTCCAAGAACTCCCCTTGCGAATTGATACGCCCAATAAGGCGGTTACTGAATGGTTGAGCTGAGTCGATGCTGATTCCTAACACCTCCAGGCTTGAACCAATGCGACGAGCAATCCGTTCTGTCAGAAGGGAGCCGTTCGTTATCAGCGAGGCCCGAAGCCCAACCCGTCGCGCAAACTTAACAGTGTCCTCGACAACGGAGGGAAATAGCAGCGGCTCACCTCCAGCGATGTTCAACCGGGTGTTCGACCAGGCCATTTTCCAAGCCAATGGGTTCCGGGAATTAATCGGATCGAAGAACCCTCGCAGCTCCGACAGCAGCTGATGTATCTGGTAGTCTTGCCGAATCAGATCTTTTACCGACTCATCGCGTTGCCAATGGGCATAGCAATACCGGCATGAATAATTACAGGCTTCTGTGAGATGCCAGTTGATGACCAGCTGTTTCGGATTGTGGGCGTTGTAGTGCAGCATCGTTTCCTCTCCTCAGTTTGACGACGTGAGAGCAAACAATAAGTTTTGAGTGGTGGGGTTAGTGGAAAACGCTTTCCCACCCCCCCCTAAAGGGAGAAGTTTTGGCCAACATTCCCTCAAAAGAGTCTGTCCTCGCCTTCATTCGCGACATCCTCCAGGCGGGTCCAGCCGACAAGAAGAGAAGAGAGTTCGAGGAACTTCGACGAAAGAGCGACAGCCAACTCGCAACAACGGAAGATTATGTCGATGACATCCTATCCTCACTTGGCGTAGATGAAGTTGCTCAGTTGCAGGCCCGGCACAACTTCTCAGTGTGGTCAGAGGTCAATAATTTCCTGGAACGCAATATCTGGGTTTCCCATTCAGACCCAAAACACGTCATATGGCTGATGGCAACGCACGTGTATGCCCCAGGTCTTGGCAGGCACCTAGCTTTTTGGGACACAGAGCAAAAAACAGATCCCGGAATGCCGGGTGGACGATTCTGGTATCTTCCAGCGGTAATGGAAGAAAATGATGAAGTGCTAACAATGCCAGTGACTCAGGTGCTGGATTGGCTTCTCGATTTACTGTCGGGATCGATTGATGAGCTTGCACAAGCCCTCACCGACTCCAACATGATTGGAGGTCGAGAAAAAGACACGGTTGCTGACGCAAGATCCATACGAAAAACCTTAGGGAACTGGTACACGGGCGCACGGACGCCCGGAATCAACAAAATCCTCGAGTTCTTCCCTAACAGGCTCAACTTAAAGTTCAAAGGAACCTTTGAGTGGGACGAAAACAACAGCCTTGATGAAAACTTCGAAAGGGCTCGAGCGTTCGTCAAACTGAAGGGCCTCAACGAACATGCGCTTAGTGTTGAAACCCCTATTCCTGAGGAAATGGCAAAAAATCTCCTCGAGAACGACCAGCTCAGTGCCGAAGAAAAAGACTACTTTTGTCACCACGTATCCCTGCGGTATCACCCGCCAACGATTCGAACGATTCGAAAGCGTCTTCTTTACGCCAGAGCCTTCCAAGCCACCTACTTCATGCTTGCAGAGGCTATAGGCGTACCTGACGAAGCCAAGAGACTGCCAAACCCTTCAATCAATCAGGCGATGCAGGTGGTCTCTCTCTTTCAGGTGGCTTACAACACCACAATTGGTACCTGCAAGCGGACCGACGACGAAAGGACAGAACGCCAGTTGTTCAGAGAAACACTAGATGAACGCTTTCCATTGGAAGCCCGGACAACTTTACTGTCAGTGACCCCGCTTGATGGCAACCTAAACTTTCTCTCGAACCAGTTGAACAAGAGATTGATGGAGCTGGGCAATACCGATCCAATTCAAGATGAGTCACCGTTCGCTTTCTCTAAAGAGCATTTCGTGGCGCTCTACAAGCGAAAAGCTGAACTTCTCCGAGCATGTCAGATCGAGTATGAGGAAAGCGACTGGTTAAATACTGCACCGACAGATAGCGACCTCTACCAACGGATCGACAACACTCAGAACTGGGCGGCCCTTAACAGCGTGGTCTGCTCTGACACAATTTCATTACCTGTGAGAAGGGCTGCCGGATGGAGGATGGTGAATCTAGCAAGCACTGATCTTGAACAAGCCTATGGATTCGTGAGTTTGCTCTCGCAACTACTGAATGACCCGGACAAACGGAATAGACCTGCCGATGCTCGTGAGCTGGCAGATACTCTTTTTAATCGACTAAAGCAGCTCCCGACTGCAGACAATCTCAGGCCTCTAATACTTCAGCTGGAAGCAAAGCACGAGTTGGCAAATAACCACCTGGAAGCATCGAAGAAAAAGTTTGACCAGGCCCTGAATATGCTCAGTAGGCAAGGTTTTGGCGATATTCGCGGAGAAGTCGCGAGAGATGCTCTTGCTGTCTTTGCTTGCGGGCACCATCGCGGGTTTAACCCAGGTGCATGCGACCAATACAGATTGTCGATTATTTACTATGGCGGTCTGGAAGAGCCTGTGATGTACCTTCCTTCAACAGAAGAAATGGTCAAGAAGGTACGGGAGTATTTTTGGGAAAACCTATACCAAACCTATGAGGGCGTTCCACGACTGCAACCCCAAGGAGGCTAATCCACCGGTGCACAATTCCAGTCAAATCCGAACCGTCAACGAAATCTGTTCAGGGAGAAAAATTGACCTTCCACATGATGCAGGCATCTATGCGTTTTGGTGGCTTGGCGACCGGGAACAGCTTTTAAGATCGAATAGATCCGTTGTTCTGAAAGGCCCCGGGGGCAACCTGGTGCAAGTAAGATACGAAGACTGGTGGCCTCAGGAATTGGAGTTTCCATGCCTTTACGTTGGGAAAACGACCAATATTCGCGGGCGGTTCTCTCCCCACCTCAAAAGAGGGTGTTCTGGCAGGCTCCACGGGACTGAACCAGAAAACCGTAAAGCACGTCCGAAAACCACATCCTGTCAACTACGCTGGGGCATTGAGCATATATTTCCTGATGAGAAGGAGCCACTGACCCTCATTGGATCATCGGTCGGCTTTTCGTATCGTACTGACTTTGAGGACAATGCCATTGCAGAACGCTTCTTCGAAGAAGATCGCCTGATTGGCGCTTGGCGGCCGTGGTTCAATATTGACTCGGAGCGTTGAATCCGAAAAACACAGCCGCCGAACGCATGAATAATATAGACCCTCATGGCCGCAGGTGAACCCCAATCCTGCCATCGAGTAAGACTTGGCGTGGCCCGCCGCCGTGAATTGGCCATCGAACCTGATACAGTCCAAGGCTCTGCGGGCGAGAGGTATTTCAGCTTGAGAGAAAACTAACCCACGGACGAAATGGAAACGAAATTGATTGAAGCATCGATTGGAACTATCGGAACCATCACGACGGCCGTAATCGGGATTTGCGCTCTCGGCCTCACTATCTATCAAGCCGCCCTGGCGCGTAAGCACAACCGACTCTCCGTCCGGCCCCACCTAACCAGGTTCACTCACCGGACCACTGAACCGGGCAAAGGGGTCCTGTCAATCGACCTGATCAACAAAGGGATTGGCCCTGCCTTTATCAACGAGTTTGAGGTTTACCTTGATGGCAAGCCAATAACTGACGTTAAAGAAGCGGTGAACAAAATGCTCTCCACGCGACGGTATCACCAGCAAATAACATTGCTCACCGACGACTATGCTCTGTCTGCAGGTGAGTCGAAATCATTGCTCACAATAGCAGTTGCCCTCCAGGACGGTGACAGCCTCGACCAGATCGAAAAGGAGCTGAGCCGGTTGGATCTCCGGGTGGATTATGAATCTGCCTACAAGGAATCTTACCAACTGGACACCCGCGAAGGAGAGATTGCCAAATCAGGACAAGCGACTTAACCAAGAGTCTTGAGGTATCAGCTGAACCAGCCGCCCATCACCCGGAAACAAACGTCATTATTCGCTGATATCAAGCAGAAGCAGGCTGTTTGGAATGGACAGCAATCACATCCCTCGCCAAGCTTGGATCAAATACCGTATCAAAGCACCAGGAGCCAAAGCCCCCTTGCTCGTTCACGGCTTTAACCCAGACATCCATCGCTGCCCGCTTGGCTCGATTCTGCTCTGAATCCTGCCCTTTAACTTCCAATACCAGTGTCAGGCCATTCTTTAGCCGAATTAGATAATCCGGTATGAAGTTCCGGGAAGAGCCATTCCACAGGTACCGGACCTTGAAGCCCAAATGATCGTTCTTCGCCCATGAATGGACTGATTCGTCCTTTTCACAGACATCCGCTACAAGTTTTTCCCAGGTGCTGTCATAAACAACATGGCTGATCTGTGAACGCTCTGTCTGCCTGCACGGCTTGGTGGTTAGCCAAGGCCGCATCTGAGAGGTCGCGCCAATTGGCTGATGCTCATCGAACAAAGCTTCCAGACGTTCAACGTTCTGTTTGCTTACAAACCGATTCACATGGGTGACTACGTTATCCATATTCAGCGCGAACAAAAGTCGGCGGCGAACCGGGTCCTGGTGCCACAGGCTTGGGATATCTAACTTCTCGGACTCCAGGAACTGCTCAACGATACGGATTAGCTGAACGGCCAGATACTGTTTATCCCCCTCAAATCCAGCGCTGCTACTGATGAAAAGCTTTTTGGCTGCACGAAAGATCAGGTGCTGCAACCTGAAGTCCTCTACAGCCTTCTCCAGATCGATCTGAGAGGCCTGTGCAAGATTAGGAATACCGGTCAGGGCAGGTGCAATTTCCGCATTCAGCGGCGTTTGGGCCGGGTCCAGAGTCAGTGGCTCAACCGCCTCCCAATCCATTCTCAACTCTGGTTTGAGAACAGTCTGAACCCGGTCAATATTGGGCCAACGGATTTCAAAGTGGTTTCTGCCAGGCTCAACTTCTACCCGTACGCTGGGTTTTGGAGGAGGCGGTGTCTCGCCACCCTCGCCCACTTCCTGGAAAATCGATAGCGGCACACCAAATACATTGACGTATTCTGGAATGAACTTGCCGTTCTCATCCATATCGTGCGCTACCCGCCGTAACCCTCGGCCAATAACCTGTTCACATAGAAGTTGGCTGCTAAACGCTCTCAAGCCCATGATGTGAGTTACATTGGCCGCGTCCCATCCCTCGGACAGCATGGCTACCGAAATCACGTTCTCAAGATTCTGACCGGGCTTTCCTCGTTTGCCGACTGTATCGACCAGAGCCCGGAGCTGCTCCTCTTGCTTCAATGAAAGAAGCTCTTCCTTCTTATCGGCCGGGAGCATGGATGCATTGATTATCTCCTCCATTCTCACCGCATAATCTTTATCCTTCGTGATGCTTTCCCCTCGCTCGGCTTTTTCCAGAACCCTCGAATCAACACGCAAGGTAGCCAGCGGATTCTGGGTTCCGGAAATCAGGCAGTCGCCGCTGTTGAAGAAATGCTCAATACGGGACGCGGTTTCGGTTCGGTTGCAAACGGTAAGCAGCACGGGTGGAATCGTGTGACCTTCTGCCTCCCAGCTTTTTGCCGTCTCTTGCCAATCATAGGCAAGGATCGCATAGGCCTTCTGAACCAGATCCGGCAAGGGGTCGGTAGGCTGAGCTTTGCGGGCAAGATCCTGCTTTACGGACTCGTCCCGATACAGATGGTACAGCTTGCTGGCATATGTCTTCGCATCCGGTAGCGCGTCATCCCGAACGACAATTCGAGGTGTCTTGACCAATCCCGCTTCAATGGCGTCATTGAGGCCAAAATCCGAGATGATCCACTCAAACAGCCCTTTCTCCGTGTTTTTCTTGCCCGTAGGTGAGAAAGGAGTCGCGGTTACGTCAAAGCATCGGCGAATTCGACGGGTCTTGTGAATGCGATCCAGCCCCTCAATCCAACGGGTCGCCTCCTCCAGATCGATCCCCATTTCCTCAGCCTCTTTCTTGCTGACTTTTACCTCAGCCTTTTGGCGGTAGGCGTGGTGGGCTTCATCGTTAATAACCAAGATGTCTTTGTAAGAAGCCAGCTTGCCAAGCACTCTTCGGGAAAACGCCTCGTCGCTCTCTTTACCCTTTTTCACGACGGAGCGTGTCTGCTCTTTGAGGGGCATCAGGCTGTGCCAGTTTTCGATGACCAGAACCACCTGGTTCAGCTTTTGGCGCATTGCCTCGTTCGGGCACAACACGAACTCATCGTAAACATTACTTTCGTTGCCAGGGTTGAGAACCTGTAGCCGGCTTTTTACCGTAAGACCTGGCGCCACCACAAAAACGGCCTTTGAGTAACGTTTATCTTTCGGGTAGGTGACGGCATTGAGGGTCTGCCATGTAATGATCAAGGCCATCAGCGAGGTTTTGCCGGAGCCTGTCGCCATTTTGTTACAAATGCGCTCCCAGGGACCGCCATCGCCTTGCAGAAAGATTCCTTGACGGTAATCCTCTGGAGCTTCCAGCCACCAGATCAGAGATTCAATCGCTTCAAGTTGGCAAAAATAGAACGGAAAAGGCCTCGGACCACCATTCCAGCGCTTTGAGTCAGAGTCCCACTCACCCCTTGAGTACCAGTGGCTAAGCAGTTCACGGGAAACACTCGTCACCCCTGGCCAGCCAGCCTCCCGCCACGCATCGACACGCTGACGGATTCGGTTAACCGTTTCCAGCTCCTCAACTCGACGCGTATTATTCCGGGAATCATAGAGCTCATAGGCGGCAGGTCTACGGCCACTCACTACACCGGCAACACGGCCATTATCATCCTGTGACCAGAACTGATCTGGCTTGTCATAAGGCGAATTGATCACCAGGGAATTCGGTTTATCAGCCATGCTCCCCTCCTCAATTCAGCCTGATGACTTTCAGTGACTCAATACCCCGATCGTCGACGATCTTAACCGCTATGCAGCGATTGTCGCCTGGCTCGAAAGGAATTGACTTAGTACCGTGAAACTGGTCCAGCAGATCTTCATTGAGCTCAGCACGGATGTCTTTCTTCAGCTTGTACCAGCCATCTTTTTTGCCTGCCATTGGGAAGAATATCTGGCGTGCAAAAAGTGAACGATTGTCATAGTCAGTGTCGAGCTGCCACATCGCTATGTTTTTCTTACCACCAGATTTAAGCTCCCCGGTTTTGGTATCGAAATAGTCAAAACCATGGACCTCAACTTGAAGCTTACCGCCCTTATGGTCATGTACCTCGATGTCTGGCTGCCCCATGAGCCAAAAGGACTGGTTGCTTGCCCGACCTTTCTTGAGATCTTCCGTAAGCAAGTCCGTGTTCATATGAACTTTCAGCGCCGGAATACCTCTGATGTTGTCTATATCTTTCGCTGCTTCAGGATCAAAGTTGAAAGCACAGAAAACCAGCATCTTGGGGAGCGGAAACAGATCTCCCGCCTCACGCATCGCTATCTCAACTTGCCGCTGTTCCAACGCGACGTGTTCAGGCCCAAAGCTAACCGCTACACGATCTCCGGTGTCTGCAATAGTACCGACAGCATGAATGTAATGAGCACCTGGAAGTGTTTCGAGGTCCTGCATTTTAATTTGCTGGCCACCCTTTCCACGGATGCCTGCTTTGAGTAGTTCTTCTCTCCATTGCGCCTGAATTGAAGTGACACCAGATCTTGCTAAAGTAACATCTCCCTCTGCGGTCTGGTCTGTTTCGTCTAGGCCCAACACCGTCGCAAATGGAACCGCTTCGACCGTAAACGGTCCTGTAATCCTCAGCTTGTCCTTGCTTATTTGTGGCTGATCATAAAGCACCTCTTGTTCTGAGTGAGAAGCAATACTCTCGTCTATGCGCGCTTGCATAGATGATTTAGCCGTATGGAAGCTACGGAAGGACGATTCTGTTGCCTTAGGCCAATCGTCGGGTAACGAAAAAGGCACTTCCCATTCAAGCAGTTCATTCGATTTGGCTAGATCACCATTAGGTAACTCATACTCATCAACTGCAGATTTTGAAAACACTAAATTTTTTCCGGATCTAACCCCACCCGCAACCCGGAATGAGACGTTACTGCCCTTCAGAGCAGCGTTTATTCCGTTCAGATGCCTCTCAACAGAGGGGTGCATCGAATTGTAGGCATCGTCAATCTCGGGATTATTTGCGATTGCCTTTAATCCGATATGCGCAGCAATTTTATAAACGAATCCGCCCTTCAATCCCTCCTGCGGATATTTCAGCTCATAGTAATCAAAACTTGCTGTCATCAATCGTTGCTTTGCAAGAGTGATTGCAACGCGAGAAGTATCACAAGTAATCCAACGTCTTCCCCATTTCTCAGCCACAAATGCAGATGTACCTGAACCACATGTTGGATCTAAAATTAAATCGCCTGGGTTGGTAACCATCAACAAGCATCTTTCTATTACTTTAGCGGACGTCTCAACAACGTAGCTTTTATCGGCTGCGAACCCAGCAACGCCTGTGTCACTCCACAAATTGTTGATCGGATATACAGGGAAGTCGCTTAAAAACCTGACATATCTCAGCGTATTCCCAATCAACGCAACACGGTTTGCTTTGATAAGGCGAGGCATCCCTTCTTGTCCGGTTTTCCAGTATCCGGTTCGAGGAGTACTGACAATTCCGCTTAATTCAACAGGGAAATTTCCCGGTGGGCGCTGACTGGTGAGGTTATCAAATGTTAGCCATTTACCTTTATTTGCATTCTTTTTCGCATTTTCACCTCGAACTCTCTCTCCTGATGGTAACTGCACACTGGTATAGCCCGTAGCGCCTTTACCTCCAATTTCTTTATCAAAATACAACTGGTTGTACTTCATTTTGGGCAGGTCTTTCGCATACCAAACGATGTAATCAGAAACAGCCGCTAATCTATCGGAGGTCGCACTACTCGTTTTCGTGAATGTAATTACAGAGACAAAATTTTCCGGCCCCATAACTTCATCCAGAAGCTCCCTCACATGATGCAAGTTCTCATCCGAAATCTGCACGAACACACTTCCGGAGCTGGCGAGCAATTCCCTAGACAAAAGCAGTCGATCTCGAAGGTAGGTAAGATAGGAGTGAATACCCAACTCCCAAGTGTCCCTGAATGCTTTGATCATTTCGGGCTCTTGAGTAAGATCTTGATCATCTCGATCTTTAACTTCCCTTTTGTTTACGAACGGCTGAAAGTTAGATCCATATTTGATGCCATACGGAGGATCGATATAAATCATTTGTACCTGTTCAGCCATTCCTTCCTTTTGAAGAAGGGAATTCATAACCAACAGTGAGTCGCCGGCGATCATGCGGTTAGCCCAATCACGCTCGTGCTTGTAAAAATCGATGGCATCCCTGAGCGGTAGATTTTCAAATGGTGCATGGAAAAGATCGGACTGGAGTGCTGGCGAGGCCTTCCCCTTTGCGTCTTTAATTTTTTTCTGGACTGCAGCCAAAATAGTCGCTGGATCAATTCGCTCGTGAACATGGAGCGAGACGGTATCTACCTCAAAACTGGTCCGCTCCGCCTTGCCGCTCCAGTTCAGATACGGAGCTTGCATCCGTTTGAGTTCAGCAAGATCATCCCGCTCGCGCTCCAGAAATTCCTTGTCAGCCACCCTCTTTCTCAGATTGGATACAACCTCCCGAACGGCCTGCTCGTTGTCCGCCGCCAAAGCATGGTCCAACCAAGTCAGCAAATCATCTTTGGCCTGTTTTGCTTCCACCTCTCTGGCTTGCAGGGCATCTTCAATTAGGTCTTCAACGCGGGATCTAGTTGGATCGAACTGCAATTCAGGAGAGAGGTGAGGATCGTATTGCCAGGTTGTTTTCTGCTCGACGCCGTCTGAGTGAGTATCGACCATCCCCACGTGAGGATTATTCTTCCGCTTTTCGTCGTACCGGTAAGACAGCACCTGGTTGTGCTCGCCTCTTTTTTTACCGGGTTGACGATTAGTTTGAGGCCGAGCGGGTTTCTGTTTCTCGCCAAAGGTCAGATCTTCCTGGGACGGAGCTACCTGCGCCTGCAACTCAAATCCAGCCGGAGCTGACTGCTCAGCGGCACTTGCCTGGTTAAGATACGTTGCACCTCCACGACCACGCCCCTTGCCGATGCCCCCCTCCGTCAACAGGCTCTGTCTGGCTGCGTCAAATTCCTCATCAGAGATTACCAACTGATGCTGAGTGCGTAACTGCTCTTTGAGGCTGAGATTTCCGACAGTAGAGCCATCTTTTGGTAACAAAGACAGCAGCAGGGATTTGATCTGCTCGATGTTGGTGCTCATGGGATGCTCGCTACGAATTTAGTGGTTCCGTCCTGCCTCTAGCCCTCGCGGAAAGGCACAGGCTTGGCAAGCAGCTACTGACGGAGAATGCCGCCATGCTGCCAACCGGTTTTAGACCGAGTAGTGCGGGTAAAAGTAGCAGAAAGAGCCCTCCGTATCAGGTGTTTAACCCATTTACTCAGAGAGGAGCTATTTTAAAAGCTATTCCCCCGACCAAACTGAGGGCGTAACAGGCAAATTTGCACGGTTGAAATAGAACGTTAAGTGAACAATCAGAAGAATCCTAACTCAGCTAAAACCTTTCTTTGTTCACCGTAGTAACTTACACAGTCCTGACATCGGGATGCTTGCGCTTCCCATCAGTAAAGGTCTAGACTAATTCGACTATGTTATCGCTATGTCAGGTTAAGCCATGTCTACGTCAGAAAAAATAACCCGTCGATTGCGGCACATGAGGCGGGGCGTCCCGTTTTCCATTAGTCAGTTCCATGAGCTGGGCTCGAGTGCGTCTGTGCAAAAAACACTAAGCAGGCTCGCTCAAGAAGGCGTCGTCGAGCGCGTAGCCAAAGGTATGTATGTTCGCCCAAAGCCCCTGGCTAGCATGCCATCCATCAAAATCACGGCTAGCGCAGAACAGGTCGCTAAAAAATGGGCACAAGAACATGGTTACACGCTGGTAAGGCAAGGTGTTGAGTCCGCTTATCGACTCGGCCTGCAAACACAGGCCCCCGTCAAAACGGTGTTTTGGAGTAACGGTGCCAGCAGAACGTTTTCGATAGGCAATGAAGTTGTAGAGGTGCGGCATGTCGCCGAGTCAAAGCTACGATGGAAATCACGCCCGGAAGGTGAGTTACTGCGAAGCTTGACCGTCACTCCGGCCAACTCCGTTAAACTCAGCGGACTGAAAAAGGCCATTTCCAGGCTGAAACTTTCCGAGTCAGAAAGCCGAACAGCGATCAGGAAGCTTAAATCGACGCATTTGCCTGAAGGGTGGCATGCCAAATTAGAGCAGTTCGAAAAGGAAATGATGGCTTGACAGACATTTTCGATCTTTATCGCGATCCAAAAAAGCATGACGAGCTGAAGGCCATCCTGAACCTTGGCGCCCAAAAGCATCCCGCTGGACTGGCCCAGAATTTCCTTGAGAAGGATATCTGGGTAGCGGAGGTCCTTCGCCTGCTCTACAACGAGAACCTGCTTGGCGCCCACTCGACCGCCTTCAAGGGCGGCACCGCCCTGAGCAAGTGCTGGAAGGCCATTGAACGCTTCTCGGAGGACATTGATCTCTCCATTCACTGGAGTGATCTCGCCGGTGAACACGACGAAATTGAAGCCTGGGAGCGATCCACCCGAAGCACCAATCAAAGGGATAAATTTCGTAAGCGGCAGACAAAACTGCTAACCGAATGGTCTGCGAACCTAGTTGATCGTCTCAACGAAAGACTGGCTGAGTACGAGATTGAAGGGCTACGGGCGGAGCTGGAGCCTGACTCGAAAGGGGAAAAGATCAACGTTCACTTTCCGAGACTGAGCAGCTATGACAGCAACTACCAACTCGACTACATCCTGCTGGAATTCGGTGGTCGAAACCGGGGCCGACCAACGGTAAACCATAAGGTCGAATGTTATCTGGCAGAACTGGAAGAACTTCAAGCCATCGCATTTCCTGAAGCAACGGTTGCCGCATATCACCCAGGCTATGTTCTTTGGGAAAAGCTTACCGCACTGCACCAATTTTCGACTCAGGAGAAAGACCCGGACCCTCATCGACTGGCGCGGCACTGGTACGACGTGGACCGCCTCCTGAAGCAAGATGATTTCATTAGCCCCCTTGAGTCCATGGACGCAATGGCCGATGTGGTGGCTATGAAGAGTCAGCGATGGGCGCAAAAGGGCGTGAGTTTTGAGGCGGTGCTAGAGGGTAAACTGGTTCTCGTACCGGAAGATGACCGACTTGACCAGATTGCAGCTGATCACACGGCAGCGATTGAAGGTAGGATGTTTTTTGGCGTCCCGGACGACTTCGAGATCATCATCTCTAGGCTTCGGGCAGCTGAGGATAAGATAAATGCCGGGATTACCCTTGACAACCCACACGAATAAAGCCGAGCCAAATTACGAATGTAGATTGCCGTGCCGAACCCTGAGCCGACCGCAAACGTTGCGTTTAAATCAACAGCTCCTGGAAATCCACTGAGAACTCCTCTTCCAAACAGGCGACGGTTAGAGGTTGCGCATCCAATGAAGCCCGAACCAGCTGCGACGTGAAGAGTCCGCTTCGCGCCTTCCAGTAGGCTTCAGGCCGTTTTCTTATAGAAATCCAATCAACCAGACACGCATATTCCGACTTGTCCGGATCATCACTGTTTTCAGCAATCTGGGGACACTTCAACTCCTGCTGCAGGAGGGGCCTGCCGTCAACGTAGACCTCTCGAACTGGCTTTGCCTTCTCTGTTATCCGGCCGATTCCCACAAAACCATGCCTCTTCAGATAAGCAGCGAAAATGTCTCCCTTTTCGAAACCCAGCATTGCGTCACGAAACCGAGAAGCCTGCCCTCCGGAAATGAAGCCAAATCTCAAATAGTCATCCCAATTCCGATGAGTTCCCTCGCCGACATTGTAGTAATAGAGCCCGTTTTGGAAATCAAACCCAGACAGCTTTTTGTGCAAGGCATCGTGTGGCCGGAAGTTACTCGCATAGTGGCCTGACGAGATATTGGTGAGATGCTTCCCCAATTTCCAGAGCAGCGTTTTCTCGACCAGCAGCGCATCGTGCTCAGACAAATTCCGGGCGATAACCCGAATGATCGGATCTAGCCCTTCCTTCCTGATAGCGTTTATTCGCCTGGACTTCTCTGTATCGGAGGTCTCGCCCAGGTGTGCGTCTTTTCGGGAACCTTTACCTTTGCCGTAGTAGAACCCTTCAAAATTCCGAGGATCGATGTAGACGTAAACGTAGTAATCGTTCATAAACTAAAAAGTCCAGCGATTTCATCTTGAGTTTTGCGTTTCCACCTGACCTGCATCTTCGCTGGAATTCCAAGTCCCGATTGTCGAAGAGCACCTGAAATAGGACACGATTGGAGGGATTCACACAGGTATTGCACCGAAGCTTATTTACAAGGAAACGCCTCTCTAAAGGCCTGAACTGCAAGCTCAACTTCGTGTTGATCCAGTTTTTGAGGGTTGTCTTTCAAGTATTTCAAAACAATCCTTGCAGCTTCGCCATTAGTTACACCTTGCTCAGGAGTACAAAATAAAGCGCCATCGCGAAACAAAACCTCATAAATCTTATTCAGGTTAGTCAGCCCCTGCATCATTCCCGTACAGGTACCGAGCGAGAGTCCGTACTCAAAATTCAATGTCGCGTCCTCGCTGGGCACCTCCAGCACACTGCAATCGTTGAGTAAGTCGTTGCCATCAGCGAACGCAGCACCACTAAAAACAATTGAGAACCAAGCGGTCAACACTACGGATAAAATTTTCATTATTTCCCTTATATTTTCATCCTAAGACACTTCAAACCCAGCTTTTCTCGGAACAAAAGAGCCTAGTCGGTCCTGACGAATTTACGTTTTACCCAGGTATATTCTTTAAAAAGGCCCTGTGATCCGACTGGTAACTCGATGGTGTCCTGTTCAAGATACGCCTTTTGTTGACCCGAAAATGAACCGATCAACTCCCAATTCTCTGCGCGAGCGGCATTACTAGAAGACTGAGGCGCATGATACTTAACAACTTTCACAGCCATGTCGAGTAAGCCATTTCCAACAGCAACAACGATTTCAGGCACATCGTCGCTGTCGAAATCATGTTCCGCGATTTGGACGTAGTAGCCCTGATTAAGGTCGCCCCACTTGTTGAAGCCCTCGAAACTGTCACTGAACTCCAGTGGCAAATTAACGGCAGCCCCAGGGAACTTGGCTAGGAACCTTGTTCCATTTGGGGTGTTCCGCCCAACCCTTAGGAACTCTGGCCTGACATCTGTCTGGTAGTTGAGTTGGAGAGTAGTGTCATCGAAAGACGTTTTCCCCCAGGTCTTCGAGTTCGATAACGGTCGCACTGTCCCGCCTGCATCAACAAGACGGAGGAGGTTGCCTTCTTGTGCAGAAGCAAGGTCTGTAGACCCAGAGGAGAAAGCGGCTTGATTTTCTTCATGCTGTGAACCTAACAGGTACCCTCCGCCCCCAACCGCTAAGGCGGAAACCATCATGACTATCTCTTTCTTCATCGTCTTTCCTTATTGCGAATACAGCTTGGCACAGACCTAGAAAAACCTACAGAAGCCCAAACAGTGACATCTTTTGAAGCCAGCCATTGCAGCATTTAATCTCCAGACGGGAAGGCGGCCGCACCAAATTAAGATAGCCAATGCGGTGTAGATTACGGCTATTGGGGTTTCGACTTAAGTCATTGAATAAACAACGATGGCAAGGGCAATATTAACGAATAGGGTGACCACGCTAAGAAGGTAGTTCAAACCTGGAATTTGAAGAAATCCGGAGAGCACTGCCCCTCCAATCGAAGCAAGCACGAAGAAGAGTCCGTCGAGAAATCCGTTCCCATAATCAGAGCCAATAAAATACGCAGCGGGCAAAATACAAAACCATCCGCCAAAAGCACCAAGTGACGACAACATACTCATCGCAGGATTCGCATAATCTGCGCCAACGAATCTCTTTGCCTGTTTTTCAACCAGAGCATTCGTTCCGACGAAATACCCCATCACTACTGCGATTAAGTACAGCAAACATTATCTCCTGTTCAATTGTTTTTTGATTTAGAGGCAATTGCCAGCAGCTGCGGCTTTAGGCGCGTACCGGCAAAAGGCATTCGAAAGACGCTCTTTGTTAACGACTACTGGGCTGGGCAGGTATTGGTGCAAACAACGTATGACTCCCTGCATGCTCGCAATGTTTCGGTTTTGAAGCCAACCTGGTTGCCCTGAGAAACGCACGTCGAATAACTCATTGCGCACTCCCTGATACAGCTTGGCTCCTTGCCGCTCACATCTACATCTTTGATGCTGTATGCGCACCCGTAAAGGGTAAAGATCAGTCCCACCATAACAGCCACTTTCAACATAGATAACACCACTTCGTTCAAAATTTAGCGCAGCTCTATAAAGCCACGGAGCAGCCGTTAAGGCTTGCCGGGTAACTGGTAACTGACCTTGGAACCATTCGTAATGACGATTTTCTGGCGAACGAGCTCATCCATAATCTTCGCCAACTCCTCTTCTTCGAGCCTCTTCATGAATAGGGAGTTCACTGAATTAGACAGCATTTTCACGGCCCTTGGCTTGGCCGATCCACGGGCTTTAAGAAATTCAACGATGGCATCAATACGCTCTGCCATAGATTTTGAGTTTGCGATCTTGAGAAGTGGGATTTCGGAGATATCCTTTTCTCGCTAAGCGTAGATTTTCCTGGTTTTCAGGTGCTTGATCAGCGGATCAAAGCCGGTGTCCTTTGAAATGACATGGAAGTAGCAATCGGGATCTTTTGCTGCGATGTTCCCAATGTAGAACGCGATATGGAAGTCCAGAGCATTCGGCCCATTGCCCTCAATTTTTACATATTCGGCATCAGGGCCTAGAGATTGCATTGCACAAGCGAGATCAAACGAAATCTTCACTTGCTTAGAGCCCACGAAAACAAGGACTTTAAAGCCATGACCCTTTAGCAGCTCGAGGTTTTTCGGCTGCACATTTTCGAAGTCGATCAGTACATAGTTAGTTTCCAAGGCTACTTCTCCGCTTCCTTGCTGATAGCTTGAACAGGAGTCAGCCAGAACTCCAACACGTTGCGACTCCCTTCAATTAATCAGCAGGTTAGACCAAACCATAGTTCGTTACCATGTGGTCTGACTAGGACCCTGCCTTTTACCCCAGCAGCATCCCTCCGCAACCAAAAAATAAACATGCAGCAGGCCAGGTGAGTGGCCCATGCAGGACCACTCGTTTAATGTCATCCGGATGCTGACGTCGCAGGTTCGAGGCCCCTTTGCAGCTTTGATACGACAGAGGAACCGTCCACTGGCCCCTTGTCTGCATCTTTAGTCACTGTGTAAAACTCCTCAACCACCTGACTCATCTCATCTTCATCATATTCAAA
Source organism: Marinobacter salinus (assembly GCF_001854125.1). Classification (NCBI taxonomy): domain Bacteria; kingdom Pseudomonadati; phylum Pseudomonadota; class Gammaproteobacteria; order Pseudomonadales; family Marinobacteraceae; genus Marinobacter; species Marinobacter salinus. Next base: position 3,923,127 of record NZ_CP017715.1, on the reverse strand, counting down.
CAGCGCATTGCCGAACCCCTTTGCAGCCGCAGCATCCAACGCAGCCTGATCAACGCCCTCTTCTTTTACCTGCCTGGCCTTTTCCCTCGCCTCTGCCACCGCTTCCTGCAGCGACATCCCCTCCTTGACCACCAGATCCACATAATAAATCGGCGTCCGATGGCTCTGTGTCGTGCTTTTGCCTCGCAGCTTCAATTCCAACGGCATGTACGCCAGCAGACCACCAGAGACGGCCTGGTAGTAGCTCAGCCTGGCTGCAAGGGTCCGGATGCTGTTGTAACCAGTCGTCCGGAAGATAAAGGTGCCAAGATCATCATCGTCACCGACCTTGACGTTCAGGCGGCCGTAGGGCTTGCAAAGACCACCTTTACCGAACTCACAGAGCGTCGGCCCCGGGCATGGCAAAGGCTGCACTCCTGATTGCGTAAGGCGCTTGCAGGTGTCGCCATTGCCTACACACATAGGCCGCCCGCTTTTACGGTCGAACATGGTGTATTCGGCCCGCAGATTCAGATCCGCGTCGTTGAAAAGCATGCGCACCGGGATAGTCCGGAGTTTGCTGTTTGGGGCATCCTTTCTCAGTTCCTCGTCCATGGGGTGAAGCACCCAGCCATCCTTCTCCTGAATCTGGGAGGTGATGGTAAATTGATCGTCTTTCTGCGGTAACCGAATGCCGTTCTTCTCGACGACCCGGCCAATGCTGATACGCCCCAACACGGGAGGCGTGATGGCTAAACCTTTAATCATGATGACTCTCCTGTAAAAAGGACCACAGGGCACTCGTCACGCCCGCGTGGCCAATGGGGTATTCATGCTTGGATGAGGAATCGACGGCTTCCTGGCTTCGTCAGTGGGTATTGCTCAAGTAGTCCAGGCTGATCCTTCAATAACCGTTTTACGTTGAGCCCGACGGAATCCTTGCTGCGCTTCCAGCTGACGCTGCCGCTCGGGAAGGTTGCCTTTGAGGCTTCGCCCATCTGGCTTTCAATACGCTGTTTCAGGTGGGATTCTGTAGAGCTGAGGGCCTCCATTTCCTTGCGGATTGCCAGCAATTCGTCGAAGGCATCGGACAGCTCCTTACTTTGGCTGAAGTCCAGGATCTCCCCTCTATCTATTGGATACAGATGACGCAAGGCACGTTCAGCAGAATCAGTTCCATCGACTGGTGGCGGGGTATCCGTTTCCACGAAATCCCAGAACTGACGCTCCAGCACGTAAAGTGCATCGATGAGCTCCTCGTTCCTTTCAAGGCGGTAGATCTTTAACTCCTGGCCACACAGCAGAACGCACACGTCCGCTGCCTGTTTGCCGGTGACAGCCAACTGGTGCTGCACCTGGCACTGTATGTAGTCCGGCACACCCTCTTTCCAGAGGCGTGACCCGAACTCCCCTGCCGTTTTGCATTCCAGGATTTGCACGTCGTCATCAGCCACCACGGAGTAATCCAGGTTGGCCAACATCCAGTGCTTTTCCGGATCTGGATGCTGCAATACAGCATTCACCCGGCGCACTTTCCGGCCCGTCTGCTGGCTGTACTGCTCGGCCACAATTGGTTCCAGGATATGGCCCCAGTAAACCGGTGAAGTCGGATCGTCCGAATCCGGCTTTGGTAAGCCAGCATCTCTGCCGGTTTTGACCATCCAGAGTTCCAACTGGGATTGGTATGGGTTCATGCTCACGGCTGCAGCCGCATCGCTACTGCCAATGCCCTGCTTACGTACCTTCAACCATTCATCCCGGCTGAGACCCTTGGTGGAGACCAGGCGCAACGCTGGCCGTTGTTTCTGAATTACCTTTTCACTCATGCCCATGGTGTTTTCCTCCAGACATAAAAAAGCCCACCAGAGCATCAGGCTCCGGTGGGCTTTATGGCGGTTTCGAGATTTGTAAGATTGGCTCAGGCCACAAGTGACATGGCTTGCTCTAATGCACGGTTCTTAACAGCGGCACCGGTTCCGAACCAGGCAGAATCCAGCCGGTGGTCAACGGTTTTGGCACGGCGCTGGTGGTCGATGAATTCCGTCACTGCATTTAGCAGCCCGTAGGCTGTGCCGTCCGATGAAGCCAACGTGGCGCCCATGCCTTCGCCTTCATAAAGGGACAGAGCTTTGGCCATAGATCGCTCGTTGGTTTTGCCAACACCACTTCCGGAGTCATCGGTGAATACCTTCAGGAAGTAGTTCCTGGCCTCCGAGGTCTTCACCTTTCGCTCACTCAGGGTCTTCAATCGGTACATGAAGTCGTCCCACGCACTGACCGAAATACCGAGCTGCTTCTTGACCAGGTCCGCATCAAAGGCGGTGTTGTGCTTCACCTTGACGGCGTTGGCAGTAGCGCCCTTCAAGGCGACGACGAGAGTGTTATTGCACACCACTCGAATACTGGTGAACTGAGCAGTGGTTGCCATGGTGCCGTCACAGGCGGTTGCCAGCAGCACGTATGCATTGGTCTGGTCGTTGCCCTTGAGCATGCCAGTTTGGCCGGTACGGGCGAGTGCCCACATTTTCCGGCCACCTTTCAGAACACCTGCAGTTTCCAGCTCAAAACCAGACACCTCCGTAAGATCCCGGTAGAACTCCAGGATTTCCTCGGGCTGGACCACCTTGAAACGGCTACCAACCACCGACAGCGGTGCCCTTGTATCGGAGCGGTAAAGCACCTTGGAATCCGGGTAGGACAGGATCTCGCCCAGAGTGCCGCCGGAATTGGTGACATAGCGGACCGGGCTTTCCTGAATCTGCCAGTCCAAACCGGCTTGCTTTGCCCAGACTTCCAAGGGCTGATTTGAGGTCAGTTCATTCCCCAGGCCATGCCATGGGGTTTGGCCAACATAGGCCATTTGCTCGATGAGATGAGCCATGGTTGTTCTCCTTTGAAATGCGCGAGGGGAATTAACGGATGTCGTCTGGGGAGTCAGGGTCGACACTGAAGGAATAGCCGCAATCAAGGCAGCGGTAGTTGTCGAGCACACGCTCATCGAGAACGTCGCCCAGGATTACACCAGCGGAAGCACCGGTTGCGCCGCCAAGCAACGCACCGATAACAGCACCGCCAATACCACCGACAGTCGCGCCTATCGGACCGCCGACGATTCCCAGGGCGGCACCGGCCTTAGCACCAGCGGTTGCTGCGGCAAAACCGCCATAGGTACCGGCAGACGCACCGACCACACCAGCGGTTTTCTTGCCGTAGTTGTTTTTGCTGATCCGGACGGATAGGCAGTTGGGGCATTTTTCAGACATTGGAATTACCTCTGTGAATTGGGAGGGGAGGCACAGTCAGTGCCTTGGTTCACAGAGGTGATATAGGTTTGAATTTTTTTTATTTGCGGACCGATCTGAACTTCCCAACTAAAAGAAATCCGCCAACCTGATATTGATATATGAGACAGCTTGCCAGAGCAGAGGCAGTCCGACGAACCCCTCCCTTTTGGTTTCTTTGAGTGGTTACTGGTATGTTGACCGACCAGTGGAGCGCACGCATCATTAAGGATCAACAATGCTAGCTGACCTTTTAAATTCCATATCCGTTAGAACCCCTTATCTCGTAATGAACAAGCTGGTTAGTTCAAAGGAACTGCCAACTGGCCACGGGTATGAAAAATTAAAAGCAAATATACTTGCGTTAAAGGGAGAGGAAAGAACCTCAGCTGAGCAAGACCTAACCTCTTTCTACGAAGAGCAAATCTTGGTTGGCGAAAAAGCCGTTGTTCTTTTAAATCAAACAGTTGACGGCTTTCGAGAAAGCCTCATCGAAGCATTCCGCGAGCTAGAGATACCTGAATCGACACCACAGAAGTTATTTCCGCTTTACCTACCACAAGCTGATTTATTATCGCTTGAAGACACACCGTACCTCTGCAGCATGCGGGAAGATGAGCAATATCTAAACGTCATATTCAGCTCCAAACGGTTTTTTACTGAGAGGGTCGAGGTTCCTTTAAGTGATATAAAAGAATCCGAAAAAGACGACTACTCGGGCTACGATGAGATCGTCGCGGTGCGACGGCACTATCAACAGTTTTTCGACGTAGTATCGATCCCTAAATTAGAGGGCCCTATCGAAATTCGCGTCGATGCCCCTGGATTGATGCCAAAAGCAGAGATAAACCGCGCAGTAGAGCAAATAGAAAAAGAGCTTTGGAGGCTCGGCAAGAATGCGGGCTTGGAGACGTCGACGCATTTGGAGAAAGTTAACCTCTTTCCACTTATCGATAAGATCTATGAATCGTCGACAGGGTCCATTTGCGAGCTTGGCTTCGTAACCGATAGTGGCGGCATAAAAACTGCTCGCATGCGCCGAATTGCAGATGACCTAAGGAACGAGGCGTATCACAAAGCTGGAAGTGAGAGCTCAGAAATTGTCCCATTCCGAATTGGCGTCCGCTGGCAAAGAAAAATGGCAGACGAACTATTTTCTAACCCGGAACTACTCATTCCTGGAAAGTTCCAACAGTTGAGTGCTCCGTCCAAAGAGAAACAGTATCATTGTGCTGTGAAGCGCTGCGTATCTCTTGAGGATTATCGATTCGTTCTCGACAAAATCAGCCAACTGATCAATTAGACGCAACTTATGACCCCTAGGGTGCTACAAAAGGTTATTGAGACCGACTGGGCTGAACAAGTGGAATTTTGTGCCGCTTGCCTGGCAGTAGTGGACTATGTCCACTCGACTCAAGAGCTTTCGCACCTAACTTTCGGCAAGATTCGAAGAATCGTTAAGAATGAAACGAAGATCGATCTATCTGAACGCGACCTTGTTTCCCTGACCGCCTATCTGTGCCGCGACGACCTCAGCGTACTGCAAGTTGGTTTTGAGTTCCTCGATGAAAATGAGGAGATCTTCCCCCTCTCTAAAGAAGATATCAGCCGTGCTGAACGCGAGCGATCGCTCCCCCACCCCCTGACAGGGGATATGATCGAGGACTTCAAAGACCAGATCCTCATTTTCTTTGAGCCGGGGGAGAGAATTGAGCGATAGCAATCTTAGAACTCTAGCGCAGTTAGAGGACGTTATAAGTTCTGGCGAGAAAGACGCTCAACCGAACTCGATAAAACAGTTTACCGCGTGTGACTTTCAGGAATTTCTTGAAGGCTTCTACGAGGCGCTTGATGACTGCCTGGAGGATTTGAGCACAGGCCCGCAATATTTTCAGCAAGATCATGTGGGGGAGGATCGCGTCACGTTTTTTCTGACCAAAATGTTGAAGCTAAGTGGATTTGCCGTGGAGAGGGACGAAAGAGCTGGAAATCCAGATCTTGTTCTATCTTGGAAAAAACATTCCTGGATCGGTGAAGCGAAAATATACAAAGGGCCGGCGTACCTGCTTGAAGGCTGGTTGCAACTCACAACTCGATATACATCAGGAACCTCGAGACAGAGTAACGGCGGCATTCTTGTGTATTTTTACGGTGAAGATGCACTTTCCGCCAGCCAGGCTTGGCAAAAGAAGCTTCAGGTTGAACAGGAGACCATCAACGTATCCAGCTGTCATCTTGACGCGCTCTCATTTAGAACTACCCATCCACATAGAAAATCAGGCTTACCTTTTTACGTTCGCCACTGTTTTGCATTATTGAAGCATGATCCCCAAGATCGTAGCGGCCGCACATGAATTTCTAGCTATCTATTAGGACACTACCTATTTAGTCGAGCCTAATGTGGGTAATTTTGTGGGTAACTCAGATGTCATATGCTAGTAATTTTTATATAAAACATATAGTTAAATGTATTATTAAGGTGACGCCGTCTCCACCAACTACCAAGAGAAAAGCCCCCGACTTCGGGGGCTTTTTTCGTTTACACCTCCCCAAAACCCCGCAACTTAACCCGTCATGGCCCGGCCAGCTTAAGCACCCGCTCCAGCATTGGATCCTTCCCCTCCTCGCGGCCCTTTCGGCCAAGGTAATGAAGACGGATATGGGGCGGGATGCCAACGTCCTCGTATACCTGGCCGTCATAGGCCCGGTAGATCTCGTTCGATAACGTCAGGTGCCAACCATTTGGCAGGTGGCGCTCAAGGGTATCGGAGAGGATGCCGTGGGTAGGCTCGCCAATCAGGGTGAGGCGGGGATGTTGCAGTAACGAAAGCACAAAGATTTCAGCGGCACTGGCCGTCAGCTCGCTGGTCAGCACAAACAGGTTGCCACGAAAGGTCTTGTTGGCAGGCGCGACATGAATGCTCTGCTTACCGGTAAACCCGCTGCCATGGCGGGCGGACTTGGTGAAAGCCAGGCGTTTGCGATCCAGCAGGTAGGCGGCAAACCGCAGCGCGACACCGTCATAACCGCCGCCATTGCCACGAAGGTCCACGACCACATTGGGAAGCTCGCCAATGTCGGCCAACACCTTCTGCATTATTCCGTCTACAGCGTTCAGGTCTGCTGCTGGCTGGCCGGTCTTGCCACTCTGGCCAGCCATCGCGCGGATATGAAGGTAGCCGATGGTTTCACTGAGTCGCCCCCACTCCACCAGCCGGTTGCCACCATGGGTTACACCATTCGCGAGATAGTCCTCATGGATGACATCGTGTAGCCATTCTTTCAGGTCACCCAGATAACTGGTGAGCTCCCGGTCATCGCTGGCGTCTTCCAACTCCCGTGTCAGCCGCTGGTATAGCGCGGGCTGGGCACCGGCGCTGAAGTGGCCCCAGGGTGTATGCAAACGGATATGGCCGTCCTTCAATGGCCGCAGCATGGCCGCCATGGTGGCGAACAAGGCTTCTCGTGAGCTGCCCGCGTGGATTTGCGGCCGATAGGTGCGATAGGCCTCGTCCCACGCCACGCCTTTGAGTTCAAAAAGAGCATACTGCTCGGCGAAGGTTCGCCAAAAGATCTCGAAGTTGTACTCCGGGTTCCTGGAGTCCTGCTTAAGGGTTTCAAAGGCACTTGTGGGTAATGCTTTCAGGCGCCGAAAGCCAATACGTGCCACACCACTGACACGGTGGGCACTGAATGCCTGTCCGCCAGGGGAGACCTCAAGGTCTTCATAATAATGACTGAGTTCATCGAGACTGCCCGCATAGAGCTTCCGGCAACTGATGGCGGTTTCTTCAAACAGGGTATACCGGTCGCTCTCGATCCACAGGACCTTGCCATAACCTTGCGAACGCCAGACACCCTGAAGGTTTTTGAAGACCGGGACAGAAGCAGCATGACTGTTCGGTTGGCTTTGCTTCATAGAGCACTCCAGGCCCGTTTGTGCGACGCTTGAAAGTATGGGCCATGCGTCCGGGACATCGTATGATCCTCACCAATAAAGAGTAGTCAGTGCAGCACTAAAAGGTAAGTGACCATCAACTTAATGGAGACTCAAGAATGTCGATACTGATTACGGGTGCCAATCGTGGCATTGGCAGCGCGCTGGCCACCGAGTGGCAAAGTGCGGGGGCAGCGGTTATCAAGACGGCCCGGAACTCCCCTGGCATGGAGCCGCTGGATGTTGCCGACCCGGCCAGTATCAAGGCATTGGCCCTGCGGCTTGAAGGCCAGCCAATATCCACCCTGGTCTGCAATGCCGGTGTTTCTCTGGATAAATTCGATGAGCTGGAAACAGGGTATGCTCCGGAACTCTGGGCACAGTCGTTTGCCGTCAATGTAACCGGTGTCTTTCTGGTGGTTCAGGCTCTTCTCCCCAACCTGCGGGCCAGCAGGGACACCGGCCACGCCCCGAAAATCGCGATCATTGCCAGCCAGATGGGTTCACAGAACGCACCGGCGGGAAACCGGTTCATTTACCGGTCTTCCAAAGCCGCAGCCATCAATCTCGGGCGCAACCTGGCGGTAAGTCTTGAGAATGAAGACATCGCGGTAGGTATCTACCATCCTGGCTGGGTTGCGACGGACATGGGAGGCGATTCAGCAGATCTGACATTGGAAGAAGCAGTACCTGGACTGCGCACCCAGATTGACAAGCTCACGATCTCCGAGACTGGATGTTTTAAATGCTGGGACGGGTCTGACTGTGAGTTCTGAGCACCTGAAGGATTTTGTCACCATTTGAAACAAAGCTGCTAACTCTCACCTTGGGCTAAACCTGCTACTATTACGACATACCTTGGGCACATGAGCATGCTATCTTTTGCCGGTGCCATTCCGAGTCAACAGTTCAAAAGCTCCTCCTTTCAGGGGCTTTGTTTTTGAAAGGATCCGGTTTTATGTCCAGCAAGGCCACGCAGACCCAAAAACTTTTGCTGTTCCGGCTGTCCGGTAATCGGTTGTTCGGTCTTGGCACACTGAAGATTCGGGAAATTCTTCCTTTCATGCACCTGACCAAGCTTCCCCACAGCCACCATGCGGTTATTGGTACGGCGACCTTCCGGGGCTCGGCGGTGCCGGTGATTGATATGGCCGCAGCGGTTGGCTATCCACCGTTAACCCGGGAGGAGCAGGAGAAGGCCTCGATCATCATCACGGATGTCCAGCGCCAGGAAATCGGCTTTCTGGTACGCGGCGTCCAGCAGATCATTGAGGCGAACTGGAAACATGTAACACCGCCACCCAAGGCCCTTGGCGAACGGGCGTTTATCACCGGCCTGCTGGATGTGGACGGGGATATCATCCAGTTGCTGGATGTCGAGTTGTTGCTGGCCAAGGTCTACCCGGAATCCCTCAACACAGACGACGTCATGCTCACCGACATTCAGAGCGGAACCCTCAAGTCACTCAACATCCTGCTGGTGGATGATTCCCAGGTGGCCCGAAAACAGTTGAGTGATGTGCTGGACCGCAAGGACATTTCCTACCAGGTCACGTCCAATGGTGACGAAGCCCTGCAGATCCTCCTGAGGGACGACGAACTGGGCCGTCCCATCGACATTCTGGTGAGCGACATTGAAATGCCAGGGCTGGATGGCTACGAACTCACGTTCAACATTCGGGACAACAACGCCCTGAAACAGCCCTATATCATCCTGCACACCTCACTGAACAGTGAGATGAGCCTGAGTTATGCCAATCAGGTGGGTGCCAATGAAGCGCTCACCAAGTTCGACGCAGAAGAACTGCTGCAGGCCATGTTGCGGGGCACCGAGCACGCCGGGTAACTAGCCCTGTGAGCTGAAACGCTGGTTCAGATTCTCGAAAAAGTCTTTGGTCTCGGCGCGAATCTCGGCCAGTTTGGCTTCCCAATCATTCTGGTAACGGCGGAACGTCTCGTCACTCAGTCGAGTGAAGCGCTCGCCGGTTTCGGCCAGGGTACGGCTCGCATCCGCCAGGTTTTCTATGGTGGGCTCGTCCAGCGCCTCCCCCTTGCTGTCCAGATCCCGCGCTGCCTGCTCCAGAATCACCCGATCTTCCGGCGGCGCCTGCTGGTCATCCTTGAGCGCTTCCTCCACCGACTCCTGAAGCTCCCTCATGGCGTCCTTCAGCGTCTCCCCGAAATCGTCCATTGCTTCCTGGGCGCGCCGGCGCATTTCAGAGGAGTAGTCGTCAAAGCTGCGGGCAAACTCATCCATGCGGGCTTCAAAATCGTCGGATGATGATGAGAAGCTCTCGGAAAGCTTCTCGCCCAGCTTGTTCAGTTCGCCCATGATGCCGCGAAACGGTGATGGGTTAAGAATCGCCTCGCCGGTGCGCTGGTAATCCACGAGCCAGCCATCAGGCTCCCGGACCAGATAGGTGACCAGCTCCAGCCGCTCCCCTTCAGAGGCATCTTCTGCCGGCAGGCGAGTCACGATGGTCGCTTCCCTGCCTTCAATGACCACCCGGCCGAACGATGGAACGGCGTTGGTCCAACTGCGTTTGTAGCCGTCGAACTGCGCCGATTCCGTCAGCGTGGAGAAATCCACCACATCGCTGGCGTCGTTATCGGCCATGGCCTGCCAGAAGGCTGCCGCGACTTCCTGCGGGCTTTCAGGGCTGCTGCAGCCCGCCAGGAAAGCAAATACGAAAGCAGTCATCAGCCCACGGAACAGGGAACGGGTCATTACCATAGATCCTTTGTGTTTACGTAAGGCCGTCATAATACACTGCCTAGAGCCGGCAGGTCAGTTCCGCCAGCTCCTCATCAAACACACGGCGGTTCTCACTGTAATCCACGGGAACGTCCACCAGGTGCACTCCGCCAGCAGCCAGGGCTGCTTTCAGGGTCGGTCGCAGATCTTCCGTGCGGGTAACGTGGTGACCGCTGGCCCCGTAGGACTCTGCGTACTTCACAAAGTCCGGGTTCTGGTAATCCAACCCGAAATTCTCAAAGCCTTCCTGGGACTGCTTCCACTTGATCATGCCGTAGGCGCTGTCATTGATAATCAGCACCACCAGATTAAGGTTCAGGCGCACGGCGGTTTCCAGCTCCTGGCTGTTCATCATGAATCCGCCGTCGCCACACACCGCCATAACCTTGAGCTCCGGGTACAGCATGGAAGCCATCATGGCACTGGGTAACCCTGCGCCCATGGAGGCAAGAGCGTTATCCAGTAACACCGTGTTGTTGTCGTACGCCGGGTAATTCCGTGCAAACCAGAGCTTGTACATGCCGTTGTCGAGGGCAATGATGCCGTCCTCGGGCATCACCCGGCGAACATCGTGAACAATACGTTGGGGAATGACCGGAAAACGGCCGTCCTCGGCACGATCCTGCAGATGCGCATCCACCGCCTGCTTGACCTCCATCAGGCCTGTGAAGTCGTGATTGGAACAGTGACCGCAGTTTTCAGCCATGTATTCCACGCTGTTGGCGATATCGCCCACCACTTCGTGCTGAGGGAAGTACACCGGGTCCACGTCGGCCGCACTGAAGTTGACGTGAATAACCTTCTTGCCGCCCGGTGTCATGAAAAATGGCGGTTTTTCGACCACATCATGACCAACGTTGATCACCAGATCTGCGCGGTCGATGGCGCAATGAACAAAGTCGCCAGCGGAAAGCGCGGCGTTACCCAGATACCCGGGATGCCGTTCATCAACAACACCCTTTCCCATCTGGGTGGTGAAGAAAGGAATGCCTGTTACGTTCACCAGATGGAGCAACGCCTGTGACACCCGCTTCCGATTGGCACCAGCGCCGATCATAATCACCGGGTGCCTGGCCTGGCGCAGCATGTCGCAGGCCATCTCCAGACTCTTCCCGCTGGCCGACGGCCTGCGAGCATCACTGGGTTTAAAGATGTGGGTATCTGGTCCCGGCGCCTCAGCGGCAATGTCCTCCGGCAGCTCCAGGTGTACTGCACCCGGGCGCTCTTCCGAGGCCAGCCGGAAGGCTTCACGTACCTTGGCAGGTATCGTATTGGCGTTACTGATCTGGCGGGTGTACTTGGTGAGCGGGCGCATCAGGTCCACCACATCCAGAATCTGGAACAGCCCCTGCTTGGAGGACTTGATAGGCTTCTGACCCGAAATCATCATCATTGGCATGGCGCCCAACTGGGCATAGGCCGCTGCCGTCACCAGGTTGGTGGCGCCCGGGCCCAAGGTGGAAAGGCAGATCCCGACCTGTCCGGTCAGGCGACCGTAGGTGGCGGCCATGAAACCCGCGGCCTGCTCGTGCCGATTCAGTACCAGTTGGATATTCGAGGTTCGCAGTGCCTCAAGAAAATCCAGATTCTCTTCGCCCGGTACTGCGAAAAGGTATTTTACGCCCTCATTCTCCAGGGCCTGAATGAACAGTTCTGCCCCGTTACGAGCCTTGGCGCGTTGCTGGTTTGCCATGGTTCTCTCCAACTGGTGGATTTGATACCGGGCATAGCATTGTCAGGCCATGCCGTTCTTAGCCATGGCTAACTATACGTCAATCAGAGGCAGTGGATTCCAGCATCATTCGGACAGCGGCGGTTCGGCCTGCAAAACCTCGGCAGGCAAGCGGTCTTCACCCCAACTGCGATAAACACCATCCACCACGCGCTTAAGCTCATCCTCGCCCACGTTCGCGGGTTCACCGCGTTCGAGCGGATCGTAGTGGAAAATATACAGGCGCGACGTGAATTGCTCAAACGGCAATGACGACTCTCCAAAGCGTTCGCCATAACCTGCCGTGCTCACCCGCACGTCGTCCCCCCAGTTCTGACCGCTGTCGTTGTTGGGGTTAAAGAAGTACACCCGCATCTGGCCTTCCGGGTCCAGCGTCACCCGCAGTATGGTTATAGCGTGCCAGCCAATAAACCGGGCAGCACTATCGGTTACGGCAATGCCCGCAGGTTGCGGATGGATCAGCGGCTGGTTGCCGTTGTAGTACGGATGATAGCTGGCGTAAAAATGCCGGATGAAGCCGTCCAGGTCGTCCAGCTTTCCGGTCGCCACATCCACGTTGATGGCAAAACCCCGACCGGCGGACCAGCCATGGAATTCGGGGTTAACCCATTTATGGGGATCCCCTTCCCGACCGGCAACCAGACGCCCCATTTCGGCGTAGATCCGGTCAAGATGAGGCACCACAACCAGCGATACCGGATCAAGATCCAGCGTCACTTCCGAGGCAACACCCCCAAGGCTGCGAGCCGATGACACCGGCTGACCCTCGAAGTGCATGATGATTTCATTATCCCGTGCCGCCCAGGCCACCATCTGCAAGAGATAGTCCGGGTCGTTGTAGGCCCACATGGAAAGTGCCCGGGCAGACTGACACGTAGGATTATTGCCCTGGCCTACCCCAAGCGGCTGCCCCAGCATGTTCAGAACACCCTGAATCAGCCAGGCACCCGGCTGTGGCTGATAGCCATACGCAAGCTCAAGCCGCTCGCGCGCCTCCGGACACAGCGACAAACGGGCCTGGCGCCAGAGTGCCGGGGCGACGGGAGGCTGATAAAGAATGCCTCGCTCAAGCAGCAGTGCCAGCCCATAGAGCCCCTGAGCCGTTTCCGGATATACGCCCTCACTGATCAGGGTATGCACCAGTTCGCGATAGCACAGCAGGCAATCACGTCCTGTGCTTGATAAACCCAGCGCTTCGCCCAGCAGGGCGCCCTGATCTTCAAGGATGAACCGGACAAAGGAAGCATGGTAGGGCGACACCAGACCCGTGTCGTGCATAGCCCGGGCAAAACCGGTTGCCTCATTCTGCAGCGCCTGCGCGTCCATGGACTCCAGGCGCTGCTCGTACACCACCGTACCCGGGTCTTCGCTGCAGGCGCGGGTTGGTCCGTAAAGACTGGAAATCAGGCGATCCGCGCCACGGCCCGCCCCCCCAAGATCGGCATCAGGCTCGGCCCGGCAAATAGCAATCTGGGTGATCATCTTGCGGACATCCGTCACCTGGATCGGACGTTGCTGCAGAATGCGCCAAATTTCCTCAATAAGGCTGTCGATGACATGCTCGTAGCCAATGTGATGGGCCACGTACTGCACCAGGGCCTGACTGATCAGAGAAAGCTTACCCTGCTCCCGCTCGGCTTCACCGGTCATACCAAACAGCAAACCGAGATTGATGGCGAGCACTTGGGTCAGGTAATGATGTGCCTGCTCCACCGAAACCGACGGATGCAGATAGAAACCGCGAGCCACCGCCAGCAGGCGGAGCTCGCTGAAAGCCTCAATGACCACCGTGTCTGCGCTCTGACTCTGCAGCGAATAGGTGGTCAATGCAGGCAACAGGATGCTGGGTTCGGCCCAGTCGGTGCCGGCGAAAACGCCGGCCTCCTCCAGGCGCCTGGCGCGTTCCTCAATAATACGGCAGCCCTCGGGCTGCAAGAGAACCCTGCGGGCAATATCAAGCACGCGTGGAAGCTTGCCGGCCTTGGCAAACGACCGGCTTTCTTCCATCGCGACAATCGCTTCATCCAGTCTCTCCACCAGCTTGTCAAAGTTGACCGCTGGTGGCGGGCTGCCCGGTTGGTGATCGCTCAAACGACTTTCCTCAGGGCCTGCACCAAACCCAGTTGTTGTTAAGACAGCTCCCGATTATACATAGAAATCGAGTTCTTCCTGATGTTTCAGGAGATCTCTCATAACGTATGGATCCTCACCGAAGAAATACACCAGCCCCCAATGCGTACCGAATGCAGTCCGCTTGGTGACAGTCTCCTCCAGCGGCGGTGTCAGCTCGTGAGACTCGAAATACTCGTGATTCTCGGTCTCTTCCGGGATTTCCAACTTGCTGACCACCCGACGACGCGGGTAAACACCGAAGCAGCCGGCATAGCCTTTGGCATCCACAACCTCTTTCGGGAAGAACGCTTTCACTTCTTCCTCAGTGGTCTTTGGATCAAAAGTCATGATCATGCCCTGGTAGGCGTTGAAACCATACGCGCGTTCAAGCAGCTCAAACACCTTGAAGCCCGGCGGGCGATACGCCACTTCACCAAAGTACATGGTCCTGTCACTGGTCACGAAATACTCGGGGTGGATGAAACCAAACTCAATGTCGAAAGTCTTGATCAGCTTTTCGATTTCGCCCCGGATCTGGTCCCGATACTTTTCAAGGTCCGGTGTTGCCGGAACAAACACGGAATACCCCAGAGTCACGTACTCGGAGATGTTCAGGAAAGCGATCTTGCCGTTGTGAATCCAGGCTTCTACCGCAAACTCCCATCCGTCCAGGTGGGATTCCATCAGCACCGGAAACTCTTCTTCGGGGATGGTGTCGACCTCATCCGGCGTACGAATAACCCTGTGACCGAGGCAACCGGCCTTGTCAAATGCCTTGAGGTGAATCGGGTCGTTCGGGTCGCCATCCAGCTTCAGCAGGGTCTGATTTACCCGTTTAAGGAAGCGGATCACGTCGCCTTTGTCGTGGGCTTCCTCAAAGATGCCTACCCGGATGCCGCCGAGCTGGGCACGACGCTTCATCAAGGCCTTGTCGCGCAGCAACATGGCCTGACCGAACAGACGCGGCTTGTCCATGAGGACCGAGTTGATCGCACCCGCCCACTCGACGGTTTCCTCAAACAGGGGAATGGCCACATCCACGCCCATGTCTTTGAGGGTCTGGGCGATTTCAACGGATCGGTCGTTAAGGCGCTCGAAGTTCCACGGTACGTAGGGGATGTCGTGCTCTTTGCAGTAAGCTTCGGCCCAGTCCGGAGCGACAACGACATAACGTCGGTCGAACTTGTCTGCGGCTTCGACGGCGTTGAGACTCCAACCAAGGAGTGCAACGTACCCCTTGTCCGGATTGTACTTATGCTCGCTCATAGGCTCTCTCCTTTGCTTGGGGTGTCTATTTACCCTACGCGTTAACTGAAAAATCGCAAACTAGACTGGCCAAAAAACAAAAAAAGCACTTAGCGTGCCGGTTTTAAACCCGCCACACTCAGTGCTTCAATGTCTTATATATCGATTAGTAATATCAGGCCAACTTAAGGGCCGAGAGGGTCCGCTCTCGCACTTTCAGCAGCAGCTGCTCATCATTTACCAGCGACTGACCGTACGAGGGCACCAGTTTTTTCATCCGTTCCTGCCATTCGGCGGTCTTGAAACTCTCAGGGAAACAGCGCTCAAGTACGGTAAGCATGGCATTAGCCGCAGTGGAGGCGCCAGGCGATGCTCCCAGCAGGGCTGCCAGCGTGCCGTCTTTGGCCGCTACAATCTCTGTACCGAACTCCAGCTTGCCGCCACCACCGTCAATCTGCTTGATAATCTGGACCCGCTGGCCAGCCATCTTCAGCTCCCAGTCTTCCTCGCGGGCATCCGGGAAAAAGTTACGCAGCGCGGCAACACGATCGCTATGGGACTGGAACACTTCGCCAATCAGATACCGTGTAAGGTCCATGTTGCTCTTGCTCACCGACAACATCGGGCGCAGATTGGTTGGCTTCACGGAACCAAGCAGATCAAAAACCGAACCCTGTTTCAGGAAGCGGGTGGTAAAGCCGGCAAATGGGCCAAACAGCAGGGCCGGTTCGCCGTTGATGATCCGGGTATCCAGATGTGGCACCGACATGGGAGGCGCGCCAATCGGGGCTTTACCATAGACCTTGGAGTGATGTTGTTCGACGACTTCCGGTTTGCGACACACCAGCCATTGACCACTGACCGGGAAGCCACCGTATCCCCGAGCCTCCTCAATGCCGGATTTCTGCAACATCGGCAGGGCACCGCCACCAGCGCCAAGAAATACAAAACCGGCTTCAAGCTTGGTCAGCTCTCCGGTTTTCTGGTTTTTCACCCGCACCTTCCAGCGACCATTGTCGCGCTGGTCGATATAGTGCACCGGGCTGCTCAGCATCAACTCAAAGTTGGGCTGGCTTTCCAGGTAGCTCACCATGCTTCGGGTCAGCGAGCCGAAATCGACATCGGCACCATGCCTGATGCGAGTGGCAGCCACAGGTTGCATCGGATCCCGGTGCTTGACCACGAGAGGCATCCACTGCTCCAGCTCTTCCGGGGATTCCGTGTATTCCATTTCCCGGAACAGATGGTGGGCACTCAAGCGCTCGAACCTCTGTTTCAGGAACGCCACATCCTTCTCGCCCCAGACAAAGCTCTGGTGCGGGGTGCGGTTAATGAATGTCTTGGGGTCCGGCAGCATGCCCTGTTCGACCAGATACGACCAGAACTGAAGCGAAACTTCGAACTGGGCGTTTATCTGGAGCGCCCGGTCGATGGCAACGTCGCCATCGTCGGTTTCTGGGGTGTAATTCAGCTCACAGTAGCCGGCGTGACCGGTGCCTGCATTATTCCATCCGTCCGTGCTTTCATGGGCAACGTGGTCAAGACGCTCCACCATGACGATGTCCAGGGACGGGTCGAGCTGCCTGAGCATCATGCCGAGGGTGGCGCTCATGACGCCACCGCCGACCAGCACTACATCTGCCTGTCTAGCGGCCATTGGTTTATACCCTAGCTAGTATTGAACCTGTTTACCCCTCCACGATCAGCAGAGAGGCCTGTCGGAAGCCGGTCGAGCGCAAGGTAAAAGGCACTGCCGTTTACTTCCTGTCTGAAATTGGGAGCAATTATCCCGATTTTCATCGAAATAATAAATTGAGTATGTCAATCATTGCAGCCGGAATCGCGACGGCCATGATTTACCTTATGCCTGCCACTTACGGACAGTGGCCCGACAAGGTTCAAAGGTCTAAAATCTTGCGGCGAATTTTTCTTCGGCCAACTCCGGCCTTTGTTTCTGAAAACCTGGACGGGATTTCCCCAATGTCTTCCCTTGAAGCTGTTCTGATTACTCTTGCTGTTCTGGCGCTCCTCGGCGTCATTTTTGAAGAGGTCACCCACGTCAACAAGGCCAAGGTAACCCTGTTCTTTGGCACGCTGAGCTGGATTCTTCTGTTTCTGGCCAGCGGCAGTGAAGAGGAAACCGCCTCGATTTCCAAAGGCCTTTCCGAAAGCATTGCTGAAATAGCGGGCCTGTGGCTGTTCCTTGTCGCGGCCATGACCTTCGTCGCTTACCTGAACAAAAAGGGAATGATCGAAAACCTCATCTATCTGATCATGCCGAAACAGGTAAACGAACGGAAACTGCTGTTCCTGACCGGTCTTTTCTGTTTTATTTTCTCCTCTTTGGCAGACAATATCACCGCTACGTTAGTCTCATGCTCCCTGATCCTCTCCCTTGATCTTGAGCTGAAAAAGCGTCTTCAGTTCATCACGCTGGTGGTTTTTGCGGTGAACTCAGGAGGTGTGTCACTGATTACCGGCGACGTCACCACGCTGATGATTTTCCTCGCCGACAAGGTGGAAATACTGACTTTGCTGACTCTGGCGGTACCTGCTTCACTGACCGTTTTCGTGCTCGCGATATTCCTCTCCAGGGGCCTGACAGGCACCGTCACCCTGCACTCCACAAAAACTGAAATCCGACCCGTAGATGCTGTGATCAGCGGGCTCTTTTTGTTAACAATCCTGTGTACCATTGCCAGCAACGCTCTGTTCAGTGTTCCACCGGTTCTGACCTTCCTTTTCGGGCTTTCCATCATGTTCCTGGTCTCCCGATTCATGAGCGATGACAATGACCTGGACCCGATTCTGGAATACATACGGGTCATCGAGTTTGAAACACTGCTGTTCTTCCTCGGCATACTCCTGCTGGTTGGCATGCTCAAAGAAATACATGCACTGGATTCCTTCGTAGCTATTTATGATGTAATGCCGCCCCTCTATGCAAACTACCTGATGGGCATTTTCTCGGCGGTCATTGATAACGTTCCATTAACCGCAGCCCTGCTCAAGGCCGGCATTGAGATGAGCCCTGGTGAGTGGATGGGGCTGACCTATGCCGTGGGCGTTGGCGGTTCACTGCTGATTATCGGCTCCGCTGCCGGCATTGTGGCCATGAGCAAGATTGAGGGGCTGACCTTCGGCCGCTATATGCGGTATCTTGCCCATCTTTTGGCGGCCTATACCCTGGGTTACGCTGGCGTCTACATGCTCGGGCGCTTCATCAACTGAGGTTTTTCTATGGTTATGGCAATTGGTGCCATCCTGGCCGGCCTTGTGCTGCTGGTCTGGAGTGCCGACAAGTTCGTGGAAGGCGCTGCGGCGACTGCCAAGCACCTGGGCATGCCCGCCCTGCTGATAGGCATGGTGATTATCGGCTTTGGCACCTCCGCTCCGGAGCTTGCGGTTTCCGCAATGGCTGCAGCCGACGGCAACCCGGGCCTGGCCCTGGGTAACGGTTACGGATCCAACATTACCAATATTGCCCTGATCGTCGGTCTCACGGCGGTGATCGCTCCTATTGCGGTGCACTCCCAGGTGATCCGAAAAGAACTGCCCTTGTTGGTGGTATTGACACTGATTGCCGGCGCGCAGCTAATCGACGGAGAACTGTCCCGGCTTGATGGCTGGGTGTTACTGGCCGTCTTCGCCGCGGTGATGGGCTGGTCTATTTACCAGGGCATGCAAGGCAAATCCGACGGCCTTGCAAGCGATGCGGATGCGGAAATCATTGCCCACCCCATGCCACTGAAAACCGCCGTCATATGGCTGGTGGTTGGCTTGATCCTGCTGGTTGTCAGCTCACGTCTTCTGGTCTGGGGCGCGGTTTCCATTGCTCAAAGCCTGGGCGTGAGTGACCTTGTTATCGGGCTGACTATTGTCGCTATTGGCACGTCACTGCCTGAGCTGGCTTCAGCCCTGGCGGCGGTCAAAAAGAACGAGCATGACCTGATCCTCGGCAACATTCTGGGCTCGGGAATCTTCAACACCCTGGCGGTGGTCGGGCTGGCCGCAGTAATCGAGCCATTGGCGGTGGATCCGGAGGTCCTGTACCGGGACTGGATGTTGATGCTGGCACTGACTGTCGGGCTTTTGGTGATGGGTTTTGGCCTCACAGGCTGGAAAAAAGTCATCAGCCGCGTCGATGGCGCCGTTCTGCTTCTGGTTTATGTGACCTACACCGGATACCTCCTGTCCACCGTGGTATCCGCTTCTGCAGCCTGACCCCGCTTTATCAAAGTGTGAGGCTGAGTTATTCAGCCTCACCACTCCCCGGCATAACTTCAGGCCACCGCTTCCGGCCAATCAGGGCATTACAAAAACAGCGTTAATAAAGACGCCGTGAATGGCCCGTCTTCAGTTGATCATTTATCAATCAGCTCCTATAAGTAATAAGGATATTGCCTGCTGCGGAGGGTCCGCGGCAATGGCCTCACCGTCCGAAAACAAACTATCCAAGGAGACGGATCATGAAACAGGAAGCAACTCTCCAGCGGGGCCGGAACGTTCCCGGCCTGGAGAACCCCGGAAGACGAAGCCTTTTGGTTGGCAGTGCAGGCGCCATGGCAGCAGTCAGCCTGCTCGGGCTCACTCCTTTAGCGAAGGCAGAGGAACCCAAAACCTTGCCTGACTATGCGGCGTGGAAAGACCGCAGCGCGCTGATCGTCCATAGCGCCAACACCATGGAAACCCAGCGCGGCGCAATCGGTAACGGCGTTTTGACACCTAGTGACCGACTGTTTGTGCGTAACAACCTGCCTGCACCTCCCGAGTCCATCGTTGCTGACCGCGATGCCTGGGAAGTGCGCATTGAGGGCGTAAAAAACCCCAAAACCCTGACCATCGGAGATTTAAAGAAAATGGGCGTTACCACCGTCGCATCGGTACTGCAGTGCTCTGGCAACGGTCGCGCCTTTTTCCCCCACGGCGCCAGCGGCACGCAATGGTCCGTGGGTGCGGCCGGCTGTGTCATGTGGACCGGAGTACCGCTGAAAGATGTGGTTGACACGCTCGGCGGCCCTGCAGAAGGCACCAGGTACATAACCAGCACCGGTGGTGAAGAGCTGCCCGACGGGCTGGACCCGAAAACGGTTATGGTGGAACGGTCGGTGCCAGTTCGGGCCATGGATCACGCCCTGCTTGCCTGGGAAATGAATGACGAACCACTACCCCTGACCCACGGTGGACCACTGCGAATGGTAGTTCCCGGCTACTATGGCGTGAATAACGTGAAGTACGTTAAAAACGTCGCCTTTACCGAGGGCCAGACTACCGCGAAGATTCAAGCCTCAGGCTATCGCATTCGGGATATCGGCAAGAAGGGCGCACCAGACCAGCCGTCCATGTGGGAAATGAACGTGAAATCCTGGGTGACCGCACCGCTCACCAACACCGCAAGCGGCCGCAACATGATTTATGGTGTTGCCTTTGGCGGCACCGTTGATCTGGAAAAGGTCGATGTTTCGCTGGATGGCGGAAAAACCTGGAAACAGGCCCGTTTCCTCGGCCCAGACCTTGGCCCGAATGCCTGGCGCCCGTTTGTCATGGCTGCCGACCTGTCACCGGGTGAATACCGTGTTGTCAGCAAGGCCACTGATGTAAAGGGCAACTCTCAGCCCGAAGGTCGCACGGAAAACGAACGTGGTTATGGCCACAATGGCTGGAATGACCACGGCGTAACCATCACTGTCGGATGAACCGGGCGGGGGGCCAGAGCCAAGGTTCCAGGCGGCCCCCTGCCATACAGACCGGAAACAATTCATGAAAAGACGAGAACCGATAATGTTCCTGGTGGCCGGTTTGCTGGCGACCAGTGCCACGGCAGGCGATCTTGCAGAACGTGGAAAGCAGGTTTTTACTCAGGAAGCCCAACCGTCCTGCACTATCTGCCACACACTGTCAGATGCGGGCGCATCAGGTGAGATTGGCCCCAACCTGGACGAACTGGCACCGTCTGAGGATCAGGTCCGAAATGCAGTCACCAGTGGAGTAGGTATTATGCCGGCTTTCAGTGAATCGCTTTCGGAAGAGCAGATCAATGCCGTGGCGCGCTACATTTCCTCGGTAACCGGTGGCAAGCCATAAAAAAACGGGGCGCAAAGCCCCATTTCCAGTATCAGCCGTTTTCCCGGAAAACCATTGCGATGGAGTTCAGGCAGTAGCGCTGACCACTCGGTGGCGGACCGTCGGGGAACACATGTCCCAGGTGGCTGTCGCAGCGAGGGCAACGGATCTCGGTGCGCATCATGCCCATACTGTTATCTTCCAGGTAGCGGATGTGCTCCGGGTCAAACGGCTGAAAGAAGCTGGGCCATCCGGTGCCGGAATCAAACTTCGAGTCCGAACTGAATAACGGCAAATCACACAGACGACAGTGGTATACACCGGCCTGCTTATTGTCCAGCAGCGTTCCGCAGAACGGGTGTTCGGTACCGTGATCAAGCAGCACCGTACGCTCTTCCGGCGTGAGATCCGCCGCCTTCTCATCAATTTCCGCTTTCGTCAGCGGTGTCAGGTCATAACCTGCTGCAGAAACACTCATGGTTTACCCCTTCAGGCCATGTTGTCGGAGTTGTCGTCGTTCGCATATTCCGGTTTCAGCCGATCCCCATAGCGATCGACCAGCTTTTCCATTTTCGGAGCCGCGACCGCCATGATGTATGGCTGGTATGGGTTCCGGGCGGCAAAGTTCTGGTGATACGCCTCAGCCGGATAGAAGGTCTCCAGCGGTTCCAGAGTGGTAACGATAGGAGCCTCATAGACACCGCCCGCATCCAGTTGATGAATATAGGCCTCGGCAACCAGTTGCTGATCCGGCGTTTCGAAAAAAATCGCCGATCGGTACTGGGTGCCCCGGTCATTCCCTTGCCGGTTCAGTTGGGTCGGGTCGTGGGCGACCGAGAAAAAGACCTTGAGCAATTCACCAAAACTGACCTTCGAAGGGTCATAGTGAATATCCACCGCTTCGGCGTGGCCGGTCGTCCCGGTACAAACCGCTTCGTAATTCGCGGTATCGGCATCACCTCCCGCATAGCCGGATTCCACTTTCTGGACACCGTCCATAGCCAGGAATACCGCTTCGACACACCAGAAGCAGCCTCCAGCGAGGACGAGTCGAGCTTCGCCACCTGCTTGCGCCAGATCCCGTTCGGGATCGGGAAAACGGCTTCGGGGCACGCTCAGCCCGGGAATATCACATGATGTCGCCATGTTGCCCTCGAATCTCAAGATGTATGTGTTGGGATCTTTCTTGTCGTGAATTGTGGCTGTTACGCTGCCGTTTTGCCAATGGCATAGTGCTATACGAAAACATGAACATTATGTCTTTACGGTTGCATCCCCCGGAGGCGTATCCATAATGAAACACAGGGTTTGCAACAAACTTCATTGGCAGTCGCCCGCTCCGCATATCAGGGAAAAAAAATGACGGCAAGGGCCCGAACACCTGAAAACCAGGATGAACTCCTGGAGTATCGCCTGAGCCTCCGGCTCGGTCCCGTTCATGCCCGCCAGCGCCTGGGCATAGAACAGGAAGCGGACGCCATGATTTTCGGCCGGGACCATACCTCTTTCCACCTGGAGAATCTGGCCACTGCTCCGGGTTTTATTCGCTTTTGCCTGAAGCTCGTCGGCCTTTATGGCCGGGCCCAGAACAACAGCCGGCAGATCCACACCGTCCACAACCGTTTCCACCTGACCGACTTGCCAGCCGCGTTTGAAGGGTTTCGCATCCTGCATCTCACCGATCTCCACGTGGACATGGATGAAGCAAACCTGCAGGCCGTCATCCGGAAAATTGAGCCACTGGAGTACGACCTGTGCGTTCTCACCGGTGATTACCGGAAACTGACCTGGGGCCCCATAGATGAGGCTCTGAGTGGCATGGCCCGGCTGCGGGACGCTATTCGCGGCAAAACCTTCGCGGTTCTGGGCAATCACGACAGCATCCGCATGGTGCCAGCGCTCGAAGACATGGGCTACTCACTTCTGATGAACGAAATGGCACCCATCGAGCACAAAGGAGAGCACGTTTACCTGTCAGGAGTGGACGACGCTCACTTTTACAAAGCCCATAATCTTCACAGGG